>JAZRNU010000124.1:0-7596 GCA_045648325.1 Eubacteriales bacterium
CTGTGTGAATTTCTGCGTATTCATCAAGAAAATAGCGGAATTTTGTTCTGTTTACCTGATTGCCGTATTCGAACAGCGACAATAGCAGCTTTTCCAAAAGTCTTGCATCGGTTCGTGTTATTGATATTGGAAGAAAATAAATATAATGCTTATTTTTGTAGGTGTAAAACTTCTTTTCCATTATTTCAAGCCTTGTTTCGCAAAGTTCCTTATATCCACCCAAAAAAGCATTGGCATCGTCGAATGCGAAGAGATAGCTTTGACCACTTTCACCACTGTTTCCGTATTTTTCTTCGGGAAGTCTTGTCACGTACAAAAGCACCTCCCCGCCCGTTTTCGGAAAAGCCTCAATCAATATTTTATTACCGACGGGGTCAAAGCCTGTCTTTTCCTTGGCTGAATTTACTATTTTCCAAAACATTTCTTTTGTTTTGGCGCTTCTTTCGTTAATTAACTCAAATGTTATATCGTATTTCTCAAGATCTTCTTTTTCAAGCAGAATTCTGATGTTATCCTCGTCCAATTTTGTAAGCTTCAAAATACCAGCTCCGTTCGGTTGCATATATTACCATTATAGCAACAAACGCGCATTTTGTGAAAGCTATTTACTTTTTTCGTTTATTTATCATTGACATTTTATTATAATAATTATATAATTATTATATATATTTTCTCGCCTTTTGGTAAGAAGGGAGTATTTTTATGTTATCAACTTTCAAAGGCGGCATACACCCCGATTCAAACAAGCATACGGCGGCAAGTCCCATAGAAAAAATGCCGCCGTCAAAATATTATATTTTTCCGCTTTCGCAGCATATCGGCGCACCATGTAAGCCTCTTGTAAACGTAAACGACTACGTCTTACTCGGTCAAAGAATTGCAGACAGTGATTCACCGTTATCAGCACCTATCTTTTCTTCCGTTTCAGGCAAGGTTGTTGCTATTGAACCGAGAGATAGCATCTACGGTTTCAAAACGATGTCTATCATTATCGAAAACGATTTCAGAGATAATGTTTCAAACGAATTACTTCCTTTGCCCGAAGGTAAATCAATTAACGAATACACCTCTGAGGAAATAGTTCAAATAGCACGCGATGCCGGACTCGTTGGTATGGGCGGCGCCGCATTCCCAACATCCTTTAAGTTAAAAACCGCTCTTGAAAAGGGTGTTCATACAGTCATCTTCAACGGTTCGGAATGTGAGCCTTTTATTACAAGTGACCACCGTGCAATGCTTGAATATCCCCGTTTTATTTTCGGTGGTATCAAGTTAATACTCAAATGCTTACACCTTGATAAAGCCTATATCGCCATTGAAGATAACAAAAAAGATGCTATTGATACCATGCAGAGCTTCGTTGGCGATTCAAACATAATAGTTAAAGCGTTAAAAACAAAATATCCTCAAGGCGGCGAAAAGCAGCTTATCCGTTCAGTATTGGGATATGAAATTTCCCCCGGAAAGCTCCCTCTTGACGACGGTATTGTTATTTTCAATATTGATACCTGTGCCGCACTCTACCGTGCAGTTACGTCGGGACTTCCTCTTACAAAGCGAATCGTTACAGTTTCCGGCGATATGGTTAAAGTGAGAAAAAATCTTTTAGTAAGACTCGGAACTCCCGTTAACGATTTGATTGAGCATTGCGGCGGCTTGAAGAAAGGAAACACAAAAATCGTTATTGGTGGTCCTATGATGGGATTTGCACAGCATACCACCGATATACCGATTGTTAAAAGCTCATCGGCCGTTTTAGCATTGGCTTACAACAAAAACGATTATAATTCAAGCTATAATAACTGTATAAGATGCGGAAAATGCATTGACGTTTGTCCTATGAACCTCACTCCTAATCTTATAAACCTTTCAATTAAAAACAACGCCATAGACGATTACAACGAATATAACGTTATAGACTGCATTGAATGCGGTTCATGTGCTTATATTTGCCCGCAGCGCTTGCATCTTGTTCAGGCAATGAGAATTGCAAAGGAAACAGTAAAATCTAAAAAGGATAAATAAAAATGGAAAAATCAAAAAAGCTTTTTGAAGTAACCTCGTCTCCGCATATAAAAGCTCCCGATAATACCAGAAGCATTATGCTTACAGTTTTATTTGCACTTATCGCTCCCGGTATTATGAGCATTGTTTATTACGGCTTGCGTGCTCTTATCATTATAGCGGTTTCTATCGCTTCTTCAGTTATATTTGAAGCGCTTTATAATCTTCTTTTGAAACGCAAGCAAACCGTTGGCGACTTTTCCGCCGCAGTAACCGGCATTTTAATTGCTTACGTGCTTCCGCCCTCGGTTCCCTATTGGATTCCTGTTATCGGTTCGTTCTTTGCAATAATTGTTGTTAAAATGCTTTTTGGCGGTATCGGTTGTAATATTCTCAACCCCGCGCTTGCCGCAAGAGCGTTTCTTATGTCCTGGCCCGTTATTATGACAACATTCCCAAAGATTTTCTCAACTCTTCCCTTGGGAACGTTAAACGCAGCCGACGTTGTTACCTCACCCACTGTCCTTACCGTGCTTGAAGCAGGCCCTGAAGGATCTCTTCTCCCCAAATTACTCGATTTGTTTATCGGTGAAGCAAACGGCTGTATCGGTGAAACGTCTTCCCTCTTCCTTATTATCGGCTTTGTTATTTTGCTGGTAAGAAAGATAATCAGCTGGCATATTCCCGTTTTCTACGTTGGTACCGTTGCAATAATTACTTTTATCTTCCCGATGTACGGATTTAGTAATCTTGACTTTATGCTTTATAACGTTCTTTCCGGCGGTCTTTTACTCGGTGCCGTATTTATGGCAACAGACTACGTCACCTCGCCCATTACAAGATCAGGTAAAATTATTTATGCAATCGGTTGCGGATTGCTCACCGTCTTTATTAGATATTTCGGAAGCAACCCCGAGGGTGTTTGCAGTGCAATTCTTATAATGAACATCTTTACTGTATTTATTGATAAATTCACCAAACCCAAGAGATACGGTACCGGAGGAGGCGCAGTAAATGTTAAATAAAAAATCATCAAAGGTATCTTTTTCTGCCTCCGACATAAAGGAAATCTTCATTACCGGCTTAAAACTGTGCATTTTTATGTCAGTCATTTGCATAATGCTCTTTTTTGTGAATCAGATGACTTCGGAAAAAATTGCAGAATTTGAAGCAAAGAAAATCAACGACTCCATAATAAGCATTATGGGTGATGACGCAAATATGACAATAGAGCCTCTTAACGATCTTTCAGACGGCAATATTAAAAGTGTATTTCGTATAAATCTTATGAACGATGAGGAGCCCGTACTTTTGGGTTATTGCATCAGTGCAACCTCAAAGGGCTACGGAGGTACTATCAATTTACTTGTTGGCCTTGATGCAAACGGCGCCGTTAAAGGTGTTTCCGTTATTTCCGACAGTGAAACCGCAGGAATAGGAAAAAATGTTCTTAACTCCTCATTTCTCTCTAAATTCAACGGCAAATCAGACTCTGTTGTTCTCGGCGAAGGCGATATAGTTGCCGTTTCGGGAGCAACCGTTACAAGTAAGGCCGTTACAAAATGCATTGACAGTGTTCTTGACTTTTATGCAAGCACTTTAAAGGAGGTCGAGGTTAATGAAATCAACGGTTAAGAAAAAGCGCATTTCCTTATCGAAGGTATTCCTTGACGGCGTTATTTTCAAAAACCCCGTACTCGTTCAGCTTTTGGGAATGTGCCCTATCCTCGCAACCTCTACTTCTCTTGCAAATGCAATAGGCATGGGCGCCGCAGTAACCTTTGTACTTTTCTTTTCAAACATCATCATTTCAATTTTAAGAAACTTTATTCCCGAAAAGATACGAATTGCCTCATACATAATAATAATTGCCGGATTCGTTTCGGTAATTGATATGATTTTAAAGGCATATTTCCCTTCGCTTTCATCGTCGCTCGGTGTTTTTATCCCCCTTATTGTTGTAAACTGCATAATTTTTGCGCGCGCTGAAAGCTTTGCTTCAAAAAACAAGGTTATTCCCTCTGCTGTTGACGGCATTGCCTGCGGAATTGGCTTTACCATTGCGCTTTGCATAGTTTCCTCAATCAGAGAAATCCTCGGAAACGGAACGATACTCGGCTACAGCCTTTTCGGCGAATCGTTCCAACCCGCAACAATGATGGTTCTTCCCTTCGGCGGATTTTTAACACTCGGTTTCGTAATTGCTTTAATACAGTTTATAACCGATAAATGCGGTAAAGGAGGTAACGAATAATGGGCAGTATAATTGCTATTTGCTTTGCCGCTATATTGACCGAAAATTTCGTGTTATCGAAATTTATGGGAATATGCGCCTTTTTGGGTGTTTCCAAAAAGCTTGATACCTCTATCGGTATGGGTATGGCCGTAACATTTGTTATGACAATTTCAACCTTAGTTACCTGGCTTATCAACAGATATATTCTCATTCCCTATAATTTTGTTTATTTAAGAACAATAGTTTTTATTCTCGTTATTGCTTGCCTTGTACAGCTTATTGAATTGTTTTTAAAGAAATGTGTTCCCAGCCTTTACAAAGCTCTTGGAATATATTTACCCCTTATAACAACAAACTGTGCGGTTTTGGGCGTTACCATTCTTATGGCAGACAGTGAATACACAAGCATTTTCTATCCTTTGATTTATGCCTTTGCCGCAGGTCTTGGCTTCACTCTCGCCATTGTTCTTTTCTCGGGAATAAGAGAGCGCCTTAGGTTTTGTGACATTCCCAAGCCGTTCAGAGGTTTCCCGATTGCACTGATTGCAGCCGCATTGCTTGCAATGGCGTTTTCGGGCTTTCAGGGGCTTAACCTCCCCTTCTGATAAAGAGGTAACTATTTATGGACTTAATTATAAACTTTATTATCATAATCGGAATTTTCGGCGGAATTGCTTTGGTCTTCGGCTGTCTTTTGGTTGTTGCCGCACGTTTTTTTGCCGTTAAATCCGATGAAAAGGTTGAATCTATTACTAAAATACTTCCCGGTGCAAACTGCGGCTCATGCGGATATGCAGGTTGCGAAAGCTACGCAGATGCATTGGCATCGGGAAAAGCCGCCTCTAATCTTTGCTCATCTCTCAGTCAGGAAGAAATTGATGCAATATCTGCAATTTTGGGCATTGAAAGTGCAAAAAAAGGCGAAAAGCTCGTTGCACACGTTAAATGCTGCGGAAGCAATAAATGCACCTCAAAAAGATCCAATTACAGCGGTATCGATGACTGTCGCTCTCTTGCCCGTCTTGGCGGAGATAAAGAATGCGCTTACAGTTGTTTTGGCCTTGGAAATTGCGCCAAAGCTTGTGCATTTAATGCAATTGATATCGTTGACGGACTTCCCGCAGTAAACAGATCGCTTTGCAAGGGTTGCGGCGCCTGCCTTCAGGCTTGTCCCAAAAAGCTTATTGAGCTTATCCCCGCTTCAGCGGATTTTGCAGTCGGTTGCAGTTCCAAGGATAAGGGTAAGGCAGTTACCTCAAGCTGTGAAAAGGGCTGTATCGGTTGCGGACTTTGTGTAAAAAGCTGTGTGCTCGGTGCTATTTCCATCGTTGATAACTGCGCTGTGATTGATTATACCCTTTGTGACGGTTGCGGTGCCTGTTACAACAAATGCCCGAGAGGCTCTATTGTTTCAATGCACCCCGGCAAATCTTTTAAAAATACCGTAACTGTTTCTTCTGAAACCACCAACGTTTCAAATCATTCAACATCTGCTTTTTCCTTTAACGTTGAAAACAACGACAAGGAGTAAATAAAATGCGTAGAAGAAGCCGTTTAAAATTCAAAAACAAATCCAGGCGCAATCATAAAGGTATTGTGCTTAATGTTTCTGCGGCCTTTTTATGTATCGTAGCGGGATTTTTAACGGCAATGCTGATTCTTCCCGCCTTTGAAACGCAAAATCCCCCTATAGAGAGCAACGTTTCCTCTGAAGAAACCTCATCGAATTCATCAATAACCTCTTCCGAAACAGTAGTTGTTGATCCGATTACCGAAAGCGGTGTTCGTGCTGTTTATCTTCCCCCCTCATCTATTGACAGCAGCGAGAAAATAAACGGCTATATAACCTCTTTACGAAACAGCGGAATAAATGCGGTAATTTTTGATATCAAGGACGAAAGCGGCGTTTTATACTATCCTTCTGAAATCGAAATTGTTTCAAAGGTCGGCAACGTTTCCACTGTAAGCACCAATTACAGACAGACTATTAAGCGTTTTCAGGACGCAGGCTTTTACGTCATCGGGCGTATCGTTTGCTTTAAAGACAATACAATGCCTCGAAACAAAGTCAATTACCGTCCTTATTCCGTGCTTACTGATTCACGCGTTAATTGGTATTACAATAATATTTTCTGGCTTGACCCCTATAAAGAAACTGCCCGCGATTACCTTTACGGTATTGTAAGCGAAGCAGTTGATCTCGGTTTAGATGAAATTATGCTTGACGAGCTCAAATTCCCCGATATCGGCCCTACGTATATGCTCGATTACGGAGAACAGGAGCTTTCAAGAAGTGAGATACTCACTGAATTTATAAACAGCTGTGCAGAAATTACCCACAAAAAAAGCGCAAAGATCTCAATAGTTACCACCTGGAAGTTTTTATCGGGCGAAACCACAGAAGAGTCGGGACAGACCTTTTCCCTTTCAGATCTCAATATTGATTATTACTCTCCCGATTTCCGTATAAACGGCGTTGCTTCCTCTAACAAAAACATTGTTATTGGTAGCTTAACGGTAACCGCACCATTCAAAAATCCTGTAAATCTTATTTCTGCGCTCAATTCTCTTTTGCCTTATGATGCAAACGGCAATATTGTTTACCGTCCCTTACTTTCTGCTTCCTCTCCCGCAGGTTACAGCTACTCAGCAGATGAAATAAAAGGTCAGGCTGCAATTTTCGGAAATGACGATTGCTATAATTTCATTTATTATGAAAAAAGCGGTAGCTACCGCGATGATATTGTTGATATAGGTTAACTGCAACCGCAAGAACAGCCATCATTATTATCGCATATTGCTTTTTCTATTTCCTTTCCCATTTCTTTTGCTTCCTTTGACATTTCGTTTAAAAAGCTTTTGCCTTCTTTTTTAATAGCAGGTATTTTCCTGTCAATTACCGCTTTGATTTTGATGACGGTTGGCTTTATAATAAATCCCAAGGCTATTCCTGCCGGAATTCCAATTGCCATTCCTTCAAACAGACCCTTTTTAAATAAAAACATTTCATTATTCCTTTCAATTCTATTTTTCATTATTATTCCGTAAATCAATTAAAAAATACATAAAAGAAAGGCTGATTTAATTGGCTAACGTAAAACCCTTCAAAGCACTCCGATTCAACACCGAAAAGGCGGGTGATATCACTTCACTCGTTTGCCCTCCCTATGACATAATCTCACCCGACGAAAGAGCGGCACTCGTTGCAGGAAACGAATACAACATGGTAAATCTTGAGCTTCCCGTAGGCGAAGATAAATACAACAAAACCGGCATTCTTTACAGAGAATGGCTTGAAAAAGGCATTATCAAGCAGGACAGCGAAGATACCAAGTCGGATCGTAGCCATGTCGTTC
>JAZRNU010000125.1:0-10013 GCA_045648325.1 Eubacteriales bacterium
AATATCAACGCAGGCCTCTTTACCTACCCTTCCCTTATGGCGGCTGACATTTTGCTTTACAACACCGAGGTCGTTCCCGTCGGCGAGGATCAGCGTCAGCACGTTGAGCTTGCAAGAGATATTGCGATCCGCTTCAATTCCATTTACGGCGACGTTTTCAACGTTCCCGAAAGCTTTATTCCCACCTACGGCGCAAGAGTAAAGTCGCTTGCAGAGCCCACCAAGAAGATGAGCAAATCCGACGATAACCAGAACGCCTACGTTCTCATTTTAGACGATAAGGACACTATAATGAGAAAATTCAAGCGCGCCGTTACCGATTCCGATGCCGAAATCGTTTACAAAGAGGGCAAGGACGGCATTAACAACCTTCTTACCATTATGTCGGCATTTACGGGAAGATCGGTTGACGATATCTGCGCCGAATTTCAGGGCAAGGGCTACGGCGATTTCAAGATGGCTGTTGGCGAAACGGTTGCAGATTCGCTTGCACCCATCCGCGAGCGCTACGATGAGCTTATGAAGGATAAGGCATATCTTGAGGAGTGCATAAAGGAAGGCGCCGAAAGAGCCTCCTACGTTGCCTGCCGCGTTCTTTCAAAGGTCTATAAAAAGGTCGGCTTACTTCCGAGAATAAGATGAGGTTAAAATGAAAAAAACAGCTTTGGTTTTAGTTTCGCTCCTGCTTGTCTGCCTTTTATTTGCAGGCTGCACGCAAGAGTCGCCCGACTACACGATGAAGGGCACTGTTAACGAAATAGGCAACCACATTGACTTTACCGTTACCGAAAACAGCTACGTTTCGGGTGTTTTCTGGGCGCTTACCGATGAAAGCACCGTTTATCTTTTCGATGACGGCTCCAAGGCTACCCGCGAGGATATTTCCTCCGGCAGCGAAATAACCGTTTATTACAGCGGACAGATAATGATGAGCTATCCCGGTCAGGTTTACGCAAGCAAGATAGTAATTGAGAAATAAGCTCCGCCGTTTCGGCGCTTGATTTTAAACACAAAAAAGAGCTGTGCAGAAAATTTCTGCACAGCTTTTAATTTTGTTTTGGGATTATTTTCAGATTATCAACCGTTTGTCCACGTGGTAACGTCAATTGAATAGGCAAGCGTGCCCGAAACGTTAGATGCGCCCATATCGCTCAAACGCTTTGTTTTTGCATAGCCAAAGTAGCTTCGCGGCGCGCGCCATTTATCGGTTTTTTCCAAAACGGTGCGGTATACGGGAATTGCCGTGGAGGTTCCCTTTGCCGCATTCAGCTCGCTGTAAGAAAAGGTATAGGCGTAATACATTGTATCGCTTATTTTTTCAATACAGTAATAGAGCTGCTTGGTATCGTCGGATACGAATTTTATGTTACCGCCCGAGGTCTTTTGGTTTGAAAAAACGATGCCTTCCCTGTTTAAGTAGGATTCAAGCACGTTTTTCTTGTCATAATTCAAGCCGTAGCCCTTGTCGCGCTCATTCAAGATAAGCTCGATAAGCGACAGATGATTTTCACCGATTTCCGATTCCGTGGGAAGAATTTCAACGGGTTTCCACACAAAATCCTGCAAATTCACTCCGATTTCCTCATCTGCACTCTGGGTTATGGCCTGCGAATAATACCAGGAAGCAAAAGCGCCGCCGACAGATACAAAAATAAGCAAGCAGCACAAAATTAGATAATTTAATTTAACCACGGTATTTTCCCGTCCAAACATTGATTTGCTGTATTTCCATAAGGCGTTGTTGCCTGCCACCAGTATTGATAATATTGATTATAAGAATTATAATCAGATCTAAACGGTTTAGTCCCGTCATTGCTCAAAGCATCCTCGGGAACTCTAAATGTATCAGAGCTATTTGTTAAATCGTTCCACACCATATATCCGATGTCATCTCGCCAGTGATCTGTGGAAAATGATGGCGTAAAATCATTTGTGCCATATCTAACCTCAGGGGCATAGCCGCGCAAGGACTCACACACCATACTATAACCGATTATATTATTTTGTATATCTAAAACCGGTGTGAATACCGTCAGATACACACAGACAGCATTAACGGGCCATTCGCTGTCAGAATCAAGCAAGTCAGAAGTTGAATACAATGCGATTTCGTTATAACCGTCCCAATTCAAATCTTGATTTTTCAAAATAAATGACACAGATGTATCTATTATAACGTCACCAAAAAGCGCATCTATTTGTTCGGCAAAATTTTTATCCATGCTTCCAACATACGGGGGAGCCCCCGGTTCCCAACGGACTTGTATAGTTTCATTTATCAAATAATCTCTGGAATCTATAACAATATCTGTTTTGTACTTTTTGTTAAGAATATCAGAAAGCCGTTGAATGAGAGTAATCTCTTCATCGGGTATTTCATCAGGCAAATAAATAAATCCGTTTATATTAATCGGTATATTCTGGTGCGTTTCCATAATTCCATAAGCATAATGCCAGGAGGCAAAAGCGCCGCCGACAGATGCAAAAATAAGCAAGCAGCACAAAATAGGTATACAGCGCGTTATACCTCTGCCCATACTGCTTCCTCCGTTTCCGGCTCGCCCTCGGGCTTTTTAAAGGTTAAAATGCGCTTTTCGGTTGCCTCTTTAAGCTTCTTTTCGGTAATAGGCGTTGCAACCATTGCAAAAATTACCAAAAGCACGCAAAGCCAACCCGCAGGTGACTGCAAGAACAAAACGAAGCTTCCGATAAACGGAATTCTAACGCCTTTGTAGATGCCCTGCATCTGGCTGTAAAGCACGGGGAATTTATCGGGATATTCAACCGCGTCGCCCTGCAACAGGAAATGGCGCTCGTTGGGGTGCTTTTCGTTAGGCTCCTCAATCGCCACGATACGGTGAATTACGTAAATATCGTCTTGCTTATAGACCACGATATCGTATAATTCAAGTTCCATTTCATCAGGTATATGCTCGCAGATAACTATATCGAACATCTGTAACTGATCGTTGAGGTTATTTTCAAAGAGATATTTGTTATCGGCTTCCTTGCTTGCCATAGATTCACTCTTTACTACCTTTATAGAGGGAATTCCGTTGGCAGGTCTATCCTCGTTTACGCGTACGTAGATGGCAAAAGCGAAGGTGCAGACGAAAATTGCACAAACAATCAACGATAAGATTCTGCCAATCCAGAGCAAAACCTTACTTTCATTTTTCTTTTTATTCAGTTCTTTTTTGATTTCTTCATCTCTGTGACCGTGGTTTATCAGCTCAATCTCCATTTTGGTAATGGAGGCAATCAGGTAGCTGAACATTGCCGTAAGCAATGCAAATACAATAAAACACAGGATAAAGATATAAATTTCATAAGGGGTCATTATTGCACCTTGATTTTATAAATAATGAAACACCGATATAGCGCTGACGGCTATATCGGTGTTGGTGTTATGCTTTATTGTACGGTGCCGTCTGTTACTCTTGCGATAATATTTCCTACAAGGGCATCTCCAAATGCGTCGTGCTCTGCTTTGATATCCAAAACAAAGGTCTGAGAAAGCATAATCTGTTCCTTCAATGCAGCTTCATTTAACTCGTATGTAAAGGTGCCGTCTTCATCATTCTTGGTCCAGGTAAAGGTGTTATCTAATTTTTCGTTGCTGGGATTTTTAAAGGTAAAGATGTCAACGCCTCTTCCGTTTGCATCGTAGTTGCCCTGAGCGTCCATTTTATACTGCATAGCGGTTGTAACGCCGAAATAAAGCTCGGAGGGAACTGCGTTCTGCTTAATGGACTGGGGTGCGTGTGCGTTGGGAGTAAAGGTTACCTTCAAATAAACGGGCTGGCCGTTGTTTGATTCGAAAAGAAGCGCTGCCTCGTGGTTATCGTTTGCCTGATCAATGCTTAACACAAGGTTGCTTTCGATGGTATAGGTTCCGTAGGTTCCTTCGGAAACTGCGGGAGTAACCGTTACCTTTGCTTCAGCTTTGGCATCGATAATGTCGGTAGATCCAACGTAGGACCACGTTGCATAAACGCCGCCAATGGTGAGCAACATACAAAGAGCGATTAAAAGACTGATTTTTTTCATTATTGAACACTTCCTTTATTTTTGTGAAAGCACTATTGCTTTTGTTTATAACTTTATTATACTCCTATTTATATTGAAAATCAAGGGGTTTGCAAAAGTTTTTCTAATATAAATTTATTTTATAAAACCTTGTTTCCCTTTATGTAAACCGCCTCGGTTAAAGTCATTACCTCAAGCGGATCTCCCGAGAAAACGGCAATATCGGCGTCGAAGCCGGCCTTTAAAAAGCCTTTTTTCTCAATGCCGCAGATCTCTGCGGGGGCAGAGGTAAGCGCCTTGTAGATTTCAATTCTGTCGGCGCCGTGCTTTACCGAAACGGCAGCCGAAAGAGGAAGATACTGCACGGGAATAACGGGGTGATCGGTAATAATTGCCGTTTTAACGCCCGCATTTATAAGCTTTGCCGCCGTTTTGGGTGAAAGGTTTTTCATTTCGGGCTTGCATCTGTCGCATATTACGGGGCCAAAAAGAACGGGAACGCCGCTTTTTGCCAAAATATCCTTAACCGCCGCGGCATCGGTGCCGTGAACGATAACGAGGTTTAAATCAAACTCCCTTGCAAGGTTTAGCGCAAAAAGAATATCCTCTGCCTGATGGGCGTGAGCGTAAACGGGCAGACGCTCCTTCATAACTCTTGCCACAGCCTCAAGCTTGATGTCGTAATCGGGCTCGTCAAGCTCTGTGTCTTTCTTTGCCTTTTCAATATCCTCTGCGTATCTGCGCGCCTTTTCAAAGGTTTCTCTTAAAAGCGCCGCCGTTGCCATACGGGTAACGGGACCGCGGTCCTTGCCCTTATAGCAGCTTTTGGGGTTTTCGCCAAACGCGATCTTAAGGCCCGCAAAGCCGTTTACCGTGCGCTCAGAAAGGCCGCCCGCGGTGTGGTAGACCGCGGCAATTCCGCCCATGGGGTTTGCACTTCCGGGGCCTGTTACAACGGTGGTAACGCCTGCCTCCAGCGCCTCTTCAAAGCAACGGTCGAAAATCTTAACGCCGTCGGTTGCAAGAAGATGAGGAGTTATGGGGTCGGTGTCCTCGTTGCCGTCGTCACCCTCAAAGCCAAGGGCGTCACTCCACATTCCGAGATGGGTGTGGGCGTCGATAAGGCCGGGGAAGATAAATTTACCAAAAAGGTCGGTGCCCGTGCCGGTAAAATCCTTCATATCTCCAACGGCGGTGATAACTCCGTTTTCAAAGGAGATAAAGCCGTTTTCAAGAATTTCCTCGCCGTTAAATATCCTTGCGTTTGTAAAAGTCATTTTTTCAATCCTCCATGGAGTTTAAATAGTGAATTGCCGAAGCAGCCGCCGAAGCTCCGTCGCCCACCGCGGTTGCTATCTGACGGCAATTTTTCAAAACGATATCGCCTGCCGCAAAAAGCCCCTTTACCTCGGTAACGCCCTCGCGGTCGGCTAAAACGTAGCCGCTTTGCTCCGTAATTCCAAGCTTTTTAACAAGCGACGTTTCGGGGTCGGCGCCTATTGCCATAAATACGCCGTCGGTGGGGTATTCCGTTTCGCCCTCGTTACTCTTAATAACAATAGCTGAAACCCTTTTGTCGCCCTTTATTTCTGTTGGCACTGCCGACAGAATGAATTTGACGTTTTCAAGCGCCCTTGCCGCCGAAACAAGATGCCTTTCAGCCCTTAGCTCATCTCTGCGGTGGACCACAAAAACCTCCTTGCAGAGCTTTGCAAGATAAACCGCGTCGCCTATTGCGGTGTTGCCGCCGCCGATTACGAAAACGGTTTTATCCTTGAAAAAGCCGCCGTCGCAAAGAGCGCAGTAGGAAACGCCCCTGCCTGCAAATTTTTCCTCGCCCGCAATTCCGAGCATTCTTTTTCTGGTGCCCGTGGCAATTATAACCGCGTCAAACGGCTCCGTTTTTCCTCCGTGGGTTATTTCAAAGCCGTTTTCGGTCTTATCTACCGATAAAACCTCTTCGTAAACGGTTTTCACGCCTGCGTTTTTTGCGTTTTCTGCCATCTTTTCCGAAAGCAAAAAGCCCGAAACCGACAAAAAGCCGGGATAATTTTCAATTTCGGGAGTATCGTTCATTTTACCGCCGAAAAATCCACCGTCAAAAACGGTAACGTCTATTGCCGCACGTGCAAGGTAGAGCGCCGCGGTAAGCCCTGCGGGACCGCCGCCGATTACTGCCGCCTTTTTCATAAAACCACTTCCTTTTTGATTATTATAACCTTAAAGAAACGAAAAAACCGTTATACCGCGCGGTATAACGGTTTGATGTCAATACTTTTTCGAGCCTCTGCTTCTGCCGCCGCGCTTTGAATCTGTTGAGCGCTTGAGATCCGACATTTTATCGTCGCTTCTCTGCTTGAATTTTAAAAGCATATCTTCAAACGATTCCGTCTTTTTAACCTCGGGAATCGCCTTCGACATTGAAAGTGAAACCTTGCCCTTATCGGTGCCGATTACCTTTACCTTAACAACGTCGCCGACCTTAACGTAATCGTTTAAATCCTTAACGTAGTCCTTTGATACCTCTGAAATGTGAACCATGCCGGTTGTGGTGGCGTCGAGAGCTACAAAAACGCCAAAATTTGTAATGCCTGTTACCTTGCCCTCGTGAATCTGTCCGATTTCCAAAACCATAAAGAAAAAACTTGCCTTTCAAAAAATTATCTTTTTGTGATGTCATTGTAAACGGTCTCGCCCGGATAGGAGTAGTTGTATTTCATGCGGGCATATCGCTCGATGATGTCGCGCTCGTCGGCAGTAAGAAGATCCGAAAGCTCTGCCTTTTCATTTTCAAGTGAAAGGTAGATATCTTTAAGCGCATCTATCTCCGATTGCTTTCTGGCAACGTCGGCAGTACCCTTTAAAACGGTAAATACCATTACCGCCAAAAAGGCTATGGCTATAATCTGTATCAGCTTTTTTACAGCCGCTTTGCCAAACACGAAAAGCCGCTCCCCTCTGTTTGAGATACGTTCAAATTTCTCCATATATCATTATATATCATTTTTCTTTTTTTTGGAAGGGCTCTTTTTAAAAAAAATTATTTTTCTTTTAATTTTGTTGAAAATATTCAAAGATTTTCTTTTTTGGCGTAATTCTCTTGTTCTATTCATTTGTAAACGGCGGATTATTTTTCTTTTCAAGGGCGTTATAAGCCTTGTGCGCAGACGGGTAAAAAGCCTTCCGAGAGTGAAAAGAAAGATCAAAAAGCCCAGAAAGACCGCCGCCGCGGGAAAAAGAGCAAGGCTCCCCGATGAAACCCTTGTAAAAAAGAGGAGCGAAAAAGCCGAAAACAAAACCCAGTAAAGGAGGTCCTCGAAAAAGACAAGCGCCGTAAGGGTGGGGGTTATCGCCCTTAGAAAACGAAACGCCTCAAACAGAAAGCCGAGAAAAAGGCCGAGCAAAAGGCTTTGCAAAACAACGGCGGAATCGGAAAAAAGTGAGTGTGTCACGGTCTTTACCCGCTATTTGAAAAGCCGTGAAAGAAAGCCCGATTTTTCCTCCTCGGGCTCGCTGTAAAAGACCGCGCCCACCTCGCCGTCAACCGTTACCTCGCCTATATCCACCGAAAGCTTACCGATTTTAAGCCCGTTTCCGCGCACCGTCACCACGCCGTAATCGGTAATTGCCGAAACGTGGGAGGAATCAAAATCGCCAACCTCGGTTACCCCCGTAAGGGTAAGCCGCTTGCGGCAATCTATTACCGCCGAATGCTCTCTTTTTTGCTTTTTTTCTTCAACCATGATATTTCTTCCTTTCGCTTTTTTAAAATGCTATGAGCTTTTAAAAAAAATATTACAAATTTTTAAGTTTTCAAAAAGGAAAAAGGTGGTATAATATAGAAAAAGCAGCAAGGGAGGAAGCAGGGTGGATATTTCTTTTCAGACAAACGCAATAAAGCTCATTTCGAGGTATCTCGATACCGAAACGGCAACCAAGGGAATTTACCCCTTCGTTGCAAAAAAGCCTGATTTTCCAAACGAAAAGCCACTCGCGCTTCCCTTTAAAATGCCCTTTGCGGCAGGCGTTTCGGCACGGCATATTGCCGATTTTTTAAAGGAGCTTTCACAAAACCGCGAGCTTGATATGCATTCGCTTATCATTGTAAAGGACGGCGCGGTTATAACCCGTGCCGAGTGGGGCGACTACACCCTAAACACCCGAAAAATGACTCATTCCGAGTGCAAAAGCCTTCTTTCCCTTGTAATCGGAGTGCTTATCGGCGACGGACGTCTGTCGCTTGATGATAAGGTTTCTTCCCTGCTTTCCCGCCGTCTTTCCCCTATTTTAAAGCTTTCTGCGGGAAATATGACGGTTTCGCACCTTCTTACCATGACAACGGGCGTAATATTTAACGAGCTTGGCACCGTGACCGACCAATGCTGGCTCCGCTCATTTTTCGAATCGGGAAGAAAATTCCCGCTTGGCAAGGAGTTTGATTACAACAGCTTAAACAGCTATCTTCTTTCGGTAATTGTAAGGGAGGTTTCGGGTCTTTCGCTTTCTGCCTTTACCGAGGAAAGAATTTTCAAGCCGCTTGGAATAAAGGGCGCCTTTTGGGAAAAAAGCCCCGAGGATATTGAATGCGGCGGCTTTGGTCTTTACATTTTTCCCGACGATATTGCAAAGCTCGGTCTTCTCGTTTTAAACGGCGGAGAGTGGGAGGGAAAGCAGATCGTTCCGAGGGAATATTTAGAAGCGGCAACCTCTAAAAAGGTAACTGTAAAGGGAGTGGGAGACTTTGATTACGGCTACCACGTCTGGTGTGCCAAAAACGGAAAAGGCTTTTTATTTAACGGAATGTTCGGTCAGAACCTTCTTTGCTACCCCGAAAACAAAATTATAATCGTTTCAAACGCCTCAAACGGCGAGACCTTTCAGCAGGGTCCTTATTACGGAATTTGCAAGAGGTTTTTCGAGGGTGAAATTCCAAAGCCCAAAAACGCCGTTTCGGAGGAGATAGCCCTTTCAAAAACCCTTTTTGAATTGAAAAACCGCAAAATCTACCGCAAAAACGCTTTTCCGAAGGAGCTTTTAAAGCTAAACGGCGCTATCTTTTCGCTAAACGACGGCAAGCCCTCGCCTGCCGGAATAATGCCCTTTATTCTCGGCGCAATAAGAAATTATTATACAGAGGGTATAACCGAAATGTCTTTTTCGGTTAAAAAGCGGGTTTTTTATTTCAATTTTGTTGAAAACGGCGAATGTCACAGCCTGCCCGTTGGCTTTTATTGCAAGAGGGAGTCGGTTTACCACTGCGGCGGCGAGAGCTTCCGCGTTGCCGTAAGAGGAAGCCTTGAAAGCAAAAACGGAGAAAGCTCGTTAGTTCTTCGCATTTCCTTTCTGGAGGCAACCAACGCAAGATTTTTGAAAATCACCTTTAAAAATGACGGCAGTGCCGCGGTGAAATTTACCGAGTCGCCCGGAAGCGATTTTCTTTTAAACGCCGTTAAAAAGGAAATTTCATCAATTCCCTTAAAGCTCGTTTCGGATCGGTTAAACGGTCTTTTGGAGGGCAAAAGGGCGAAAAAAATTTCGGAATCGGTCTTTTCTCCCACACTTTACGGCAGAAGAATAAACTAATTTTCAAAAAACGGTTGAAATTCCTTTAAAAATAATGTAATATATTAGGGTAAAAATTCACGGAGGAATTAAAATGAAAAAGCTTTTAATTATTTTAACTTCAATTTTGCTTGTAATGACTCTTTCGGTTGTTGCATTTGCAGATGAGACCACCTCGTCAGAAGCTGCATCTTCGGAGGTAACCTCGTCGGAAACCACCTCGTCCGATGCCGCCTCGTCCGATGCCACCTCAAGCAGCTCAACCTCAAGCTCAACCTCTTCAACCACAAGCTCAACCGCAGAGCCCATGAGCACCGGTGAGGTCGTTGCAATCGTTATCACCTCGGTTGTCGGTGTAGGCGTTGTAGGCGCAGTTGTTGCAATCGCATTTATTTACGCAAGCAAGCAGTAATCAAGATGTT
>JAZRNU010000126.1:0-3425 GCA_045648325.1 Eubacteriales bacterium
TACTATCGGCAAACGCCGCAAGCCACGCCGCCACCGAAAGTGGAAGCGCCACCAGCGCCGAAATAAGCATTTTTTTACCCGTTTTGTTTTTCTCGTTTGATTTTAAAAGCTTTACAAGGTTTTCCTCCGCCTTTTCCTTGCCGTTATCGGTTATTTTCTCACCGGTAAGAAGCTCGTTTACGGTTATTCCGAGCTCCTTGCAAAGCGGCAGCATAAGCGACACCTCTGGAAGCCCTCTTCCCGTCTCCCATTTCGAAACCGTCTTATTGCTTATTTCAAGCCTTTTTGCAAGCTCGTTTTGAGTAAGTCCGCTTCGTCTTCTTTCCTCTGCAATAAATTCTCCTATTTTTACCTGATCCATAAAATTACCTCCCTTGTGCCTTTATTATACACAAAAGAACTGTTAAAAGTAAACCCACGCTCCGTAGAATTGCAAAAAAGGCTTTGCAAAAGCAAAGCCTTTTAAATTATTTTTCCGCTACCGCTTCAACCTCAACTAAAACGTCCTTTGGAAGAGCCTTTACCGCAACGCAGGAGCGCGCGGGCTTTGAAACGAAATATTCCGAGTAAACCTCGTTAAAAGCGGCAAAGTCTGCCATATCGTTTAAAAAGCAGGTGGTCTTTACAACCTTTTCCATTGAGCTTCCCGCCGCCGAAAGCACCTCCGAAAGGTTTTTGCAAACGCGGTGAGTCTGCTCCCTTATGTCGCCCGAAATCTTTGCGCCGGTTTCGGGATCAAGCGGTATCTGTCCCGAGGTAAAGATAAATCCGCCTGCCTCTATTGCCTGCGAATAGGGTCCTATTGCCTTGGGTGCCTTTTCGGTTTCGATCTTTTTCATCTTTATTTCTCCTTTACAGCGTGTGCTCAACGGTTATAACGAAAGCGTATTTTGAATTTACAGCCGAAAGCTTTTCCTTTAAAACGTTTTTTATTTCATGCGGTGATATTTTATCGTCAAAGGGAACGGCCACGTCAAAAATAACGTTTGTGCGGCGCTCGCCCTTAACCATTCTGAAATCGTGCACCGAAAAACGCGAGTCAAGCTCCTTAACCGCTATCATCGCCTTTTCCTTCATTACGTTCAGTTCCGCATCGTCGGTGACGATGGGATCAAGATGACCCGTGAGTATCATATTCGTTTCAAGGAAAAATTCCTTTTCAATATCGTCAACCATCTCGTGCGATTTAAGCACGTCAACGCTTGCATCAACCTCAACGTGAGCGCTTACGAAAAATTTGTTGGGTCCGTAGCAATAAACCGCAATATCGTGAACGCCGAGCACCCCGTTCCGGGAGGTGATGCGCCTTTTAATATCGCGGATGAGCTCCTCATCGGGTGCCTGACCTATAAGCTTTGAAAGGGTTTCTCTTAAAATGCCGATACCCGACCAGCCGATAAATGCCGCAACGAAAATCGTGGCGTAGCCGTCGGCGTTTACTCCGAAAAGCTTTGCAATAACAACCGTTATTAAAACCACAACGGTTGAAACGCAGTCGCTTAAGCTGTCAACCGATGCCGCCTTTAAAATATCGGAGTTTATTTTTCTTGCCGAAATTCTGTAAAAAAGAAAAAGACCGAGCTTTGCAAAAATCGAAAGCGCCAAAACGAGAATTATCCAAAAGGAAAACTCCATTTCGGGCGGTGTAATTATTTTTGAAATGCTTTCCTTTGCGGTTTCAAATGCAACGAGCAAAATTATAAACGCCACCGCCACAGAGCAGATGTATTCAATTCTCTCGTGGCCGTAGGGGTGTTCCTTATCCTCGGGCTTTGAGGAAAGCTTAAAGGAAAGGAGCGAAACGGCGCTGCTTCCGCAGTCGGTGAGATTGTTTACGCCGTCGGCGGCAAGCGAGGCAATGCAAAAAATTGTGCCCACCGCAATTTTGGTGGCGGCAAGCAACAGATTTACAAATATTCCTATAACGCTTGCAACCTCTCCGAATGAGCTTCGCTTTTTCAAGTCACATTTTTTCATAACTCTTCACCCTTTTCGTTTCTTTTTATATTATAGCACAGCGCGGCGGGAAATACAAGCAAAAGATAAGAACAGCGCTTGACAGCAGCAAGCAACGGCGATAAAATATAGTAAAATATCCGGTCAAAGGAGATAGTTTATTATGGAAAAAATAAGAGTAGGCGTATTCGGCGTTTACAGAGGACTTTATCTTGCAAGAGAATTTGTAAAGCTCGGCGCGGAAATAGTTGCACTTTGCGACGTAAACGAACCGCGCATAGCCGCCGCTAAAGCGGAGCTTGGCGAAGATATCGCGGTTTACAAGGATTTTGACGAGTTTTTAAACCATCCCATGGACGCGGTTATTTTAACAAATAACTTTTCACAGCACGCGCCCTACGCCGTAAAATGCCTTGAAAAAAATATCCACGTTTTGAGTGAGTGCATAAGCAACGCCACTATGGGCGAGGCGGTCGCACTTGTGCGCGCTTTTGAAAAGAGCAACGCCGTCTATATGATGGGTGAAAACTACCCCCATTCACTCACCTGCACGGAATTGAGGAAAATTGCAAAGGGAGGCACCCTGGGAAAGATACTCTTTGCAGAGGCGGAATATAACCACCCCTTCAGTGACTATGACCCTGCGGCAGTAAAAATCCTAATGTTTCATCCGAAGCATTGGAGAAATTTCCTTCCCAAAACCTATTACCTTACCCATTCTCTCGGACCGGTCATGTATATGACGGGGGCAACACCGAAAAAGGTAACCGCCTTTGCAATGTTTGATCCGCCCGCAAAAGACGCTCCCACCGCCTGCTACGTTGGCGATAAGGCGGCAAATATTACCACCCAGAACGACGACGGCTCGGTTTTCAGAATGACCGCGTTCTCGCAGTTTGGCGGCCCCAACAGCTCCGTGCGCCTTTGCGGCACGAAGGGTCAGGTTGAAAACATCCGCGGCTTTCAGGATAGAATCCTTCTCCGCTATAATCCGTGGGATCTCCCCGAAAACACCGAAAATAACAAAATCTACACTCCCGAATGGGATGACAAGGATGCAGAGCTTATCAAAACGTCAGAGCACGGCGGCGGAGATTTCAAAACGGTGCGTCTTTTCCTTGAGTGCATAAGAGAAAAGAAGCAACCGCCCATGCCGTTTGACGTTTATTCGGCAACCACTATGTCGTCGGTTGCGATCCTCGGCCACCGCTCGGTGCTTAACGGCGGTAAGGTTTACGATATTCCCGATTTCAAAAAGGAAGAGGACAGGGCTCTTTACGAGAACGATAACCTCACACCCTTCTGGGGAGAGGACGGCAGCGCACCCACCGTTCCCTGCTGCTCACATCCCGACTATAAACCCTCCGAAAAACAGCTTGAGCTTTATTTCAAGGCAATCGGGAAGGAACAAAACTAAAATCTATTCTACCAAAAATATCCGTAAATCAAGAACCCCCCGCCATAAGGCG
>JAZRNU010000127.1:0-7998 GCA_045648325.1 Eubacteriales bacterium
TTTATAGATATCGCTGACCTCGAATTGCGTTGGGTCGAGCTTGTTTCCCGTTCCCATACTGGCAATAATGGGAATATTCAGTTTATGACAGGTTTCAATAAGCAAAAGCTTTGAGGTCACGGTGTCGATGCAATCGGCAATATAGTCAACCGAGGAAAGGTCGATTTCGTGTTCGGTTTCGTGGCTGTAACGAATATCGTAGGTAATTACCTTGCATTCCTTTGAAATATCGGCAATATATTCCGCCGCAACGTCGGTCTTTTTTCTGCCAACGGTTGAAAGCAGTGCAAAAAGCTGACGGTTTATATTGGAGGGCTTGATTTCGTCAAAATCAACTAAAACGAGCCTTCCCACCCCTGCTCTGGCAAGCGCCGCCGCAGTGTAGGAGCCAACGCCGCCGAGCCCGAAAACGGCAACGTTTTTTTCAAAAAGCGTTTTCACCGCTTCCTTCCCTATTAACATTTCTGTTCTGTTAAAAACGTCTTCCATAATAGCTTTTCCTTTTTTTGAGGTATTTTTATTATATCACAAATAAAATAAAATGTCAAAATGCCGTAAAACCTTGACAAATCGGCTAAAAAATTATATTATATTGTATTAGATATTTATATACTTGGCAGGAGATATTATTATGGATAACAAGCTTGTTAAAGAAATTACACCGATGGACGAGGATTTTACCAAATGGTATACCGATATCGTCAAAAAAGCCGATCTTATCGACTACTCTTCGGTTAAGGGTTGTATGATCTTCCGTCCTTACGGATTTGCAATCTGGGAAAATATAAGAAACATTCTTGACGCACGCTTCAAGGAGCTTGGTCACGAGAACGTTTCGATGCCTCTTTTTATTCCCGAAAGCCTTTTGCAGAAGGAAAAGGACCACGTTGCGGGCTTTGCTCCCGAGGTTGCCTGGGTAACCCACGGCGGCGCAGAAAAGCTCACCGAGCGTCTTTGCGTAAGACCCACCTCCGAGGTTTTGTTCTGCGAGCATTACAAGAACATTATTGAGTCTTACCGCGACCTTCCCAAGCTTTACAATCAGTGGTGCAACGTTGTAAGATGGGAAAAGACTACCCGTCCTTTCCTCAGAAACCTTGAGTTCCATTGGCAGGAGGGACACACCATGCACGAAACGGAGGAGGACGCAAGAGCCGAAACTCTCCGTATGCTCCACGTTTACAACGATTTCTACCGCGATTCACTCGCTATTCCCGCAGTTATTGGTAAAAAGACCGAGAAGGAAAAGTTTGCCGGCGCAATCGATACCTACACCGTTGAGCCTATGATGCACAACGGCTATGCCCTTCAGGGCGGCACCTCGCACTATTTCGGCGACGGCTTTGCAAAGGCGTTTGACATAACCTTTACCGACAGAAACAATAAATTACAGCATCCGCATCAGACCTCGTGGGGTGTTTCCACAAGAATGATAGGCGCTATTATTATGACTCACGGCGACAACAGCGGTCTTGTTTTACCGCCTGCAATCGCTCCTATTCAGGTTGTAATTCTTCCCATTGCAATGCATAAAGAAGGCGTTTTGGAAAAGGCTTCAGAGCTTAAGGAAAGGCTTAAAAAGCTTTACCGCGTTAAGCTTGACGACAGTGACAACTCACCCGGCTGGAAGTTCTCCGAATATGAAATGAAGGGTGTTCCGCTCCGCATTGAGATCGGTCCCCGCGATATTGCCGAAGGCGTTTGCGTTATAGTAAGACGTGACAACCGCGAAAAGACGGTTGTTAAGCTTGAAAATCTCGAATCAGAGGTAGCAAGACTTCTTTCAGAGCTTCACAACGCCATTTACGAAAAGGCAAAGAAAAACCTTGAAAACAAGACCTCGGTTGCAAAGAGCTACGAGGAATTCCTCGATATCGCCGAGAACAAGGGCGGCTTCATCAAGGCTATGTGGTGCGGCGACCCCGAGTGCGAGGCAAAGCTCAAGGACGTTACCGGCGGCGTAAAGTCAAGATGCATTCCCTTTGAAGAGGAAGAGCTTGCCGATACCTGCGTTTGCTGCGGAAAGAAAGCAAAGCACATGGTCGTCTGGGGCAGACAGTATTGATTTTTAAAAAGGAAAAAAATAATGAAAAAACTGCTTATATTTCTTACGGCAATGATATTGCTCTTTTCCGTCACAGCCTGCACGGGAAACAATAATGAGGATTACAGTGAGGTTAAAACGGGCGGCCCGTTTTATAAATGGAATTTCACCGATAGCGGGGCTATCGAAAACGTCACGGGCGATTGCCTTACCGCAAACGGCATAAAGGAAACGTTAAGCGAAAATCAGCATTATACCTTGGAAAACGATATTGTTTTAAAGGCCGATAAGCCGTGGCAGGTGAGCTTTACGGGCTCTCATGCCGTAAAGCAGTATTACGTGCCTCTTTGCTCCAGAGAGGGTATGACGAAAAACGGAACGACCTATATCTTCCTGGGTAACGGCTACGGCGTAAACGTTGGACGCTATAGCGGCTCCTCTCCCATGAATTACGGCTTTGCCGAATCGGCGCTTACCGAATATGAAACCGGAACTCATACTTATACCATCCGCAATGAATATAACGGCAAGAAATATCAGGTAATTCTATATATTGACGGAAATCGCATAGGTGCCATGCAGTGCGGCGGCAAGGACGTGGATTTCGATCTCGTTTTAGGCGCAACCGGTGCATCAAACACCTTCTATTCTCCCAAGGGCTTTAAGGATCTTACGGTTGACGAGGCAAGCGGTATGACGTCGGGCACCGAGCACAAGCTTGTGTCGGGCACGAAAATTCCCGCTACCTGCATCTCGGAGGGGATGAGCGCCGATCTTCATTGCAGCGTATGCGGATACGTTTATAAAGAGGCCTCGGTATTGCCTGTTGGCGATCACAGCTTCGGTAACGACGGTATCTGCACCGTCTGCGGAAAAAATAAGGTAACGAGCGATCTTCTTGCAGGCAAATATCTTTCGGTTCTCGGCGACAGTATAAGCTCCTTTAACGGAATATCAAACGGCGAGTCCTACCGCAGAGATATAGTAAACAACGCAGTTCATTATTACGGAAACGACGGCGTTACCTTAAACGGCACCTATTGGATGCAGGCCGCCAACTATTATAATATGAATATTTGCGTTAACAACGCCTTTGCGGGTGACGTGGCGAAAAACGGCGGATTAAACCGTTCGGATAAGCTTCACACCGACGCGGGACAAAAGCCCGACGTGATATTATTCTATATGGGCATAAACGATTGCGGACTTACCAAAAAGGAGCCGGGCACGGTTTCGGATTATTCCGCACTGAAAAAGGAAAACGGCTATAAGACAGCCGCAAATTTTGCAGAGGCTTACGCAATCTCGATAGAAAAGATGAGAGCGGCTTATCCCGACGCGCAGATATTCTGCGTAACGCTCCTTCCGCAAAGCCATTACGGAGTTGCAAGGGAGCTGGTGGAAGCTTACAGCGAATGCATAAGAACCGTTGCCGCTCATTACGGACTTCCCGTAATCGACTTTGCAAAGAACAGCGGAATTACCTGGGAAAACCACTTGAGCTATATGAAGGCGGATAAGATACACCCCAAAAAAGAAGGTATGGATCTTATGGCAAAAACCGTTATAAAAGCCCTTGAGGAGTTTTATTCAAACAAGTAATTAAGGTAATAATATAAAAAAAGAGAACGCATCACGCGTTCTCTTTTTTTGCGGTTAAATAATTATTTTTTCTTTTTTGCAAAAATTACCGCAACAACTGCAACGGCAACCGCCGCGCCGCCAATGATTGCAATTAAATACCAATCAAAGCCTGCGGGAGTGGGGGTCACGTCGCTGCTTTCGGGAGTTACAGATGACTCCGGCTCTGAAGAAGCTACCTCAGAGCTTGCGGGAGGCTCACTTACAGCAGAAGACGTCACCTCGCTTGATGCGGCAGGCTCGGTGCTTGATACAGGTGGCTCCACGCTTGATACCGGCGGTTTACTTTGAGGCGCCGACGAAGCGTGTGTGGAGGACGTGGTCTTTTTGTTTACTGTTACGGTAAACAAAGTCGTCTTTCCGTCAAAAGTTACAGTAATGGTTTTAGTGCCAGGTGTGGAGGTGTAGCCGCTTATGTTATAATCAGTTACAACCTCTGAGGTATTATCGTTATAATATGCAGTAACTATTATTCCTGTCGAGTCAAAGCTTTCTCCTTCGAGATAGGTTAGCTTGGTTGGTTTAGTGGTTACTGCAATAGATGTAACTTTTCTGTTTTCAACGGTAACGGTAAATGAAGCTGTCTTTCCACTATGGGAAACTGTAATAGTCTTGGTTCCAAGGGTAGAACTATAACCGTTGACAGTGTAATCAGTTAATTCTATAGAAATGTCGTTTTCAAAGTAAGCAGTAACGACCATACCTGTGGTGTCAAAGTCTTCACCTTCAAGATATGTTAGTTTTGAAGGCTTTTGAGTGACTTTAATTGACAATATCTTTATGTGAGTAGTTTCTCTCAATTGCGGGAAAGCATAATCTCCATCATTGATTTTCCAAACATTATCAAAATCAAAACCAACGAAGGTTTCTTGCTTTTTCATTTCGTCTAACGTAAGTTCTATTCCGTAATCTGTGTTACCGCCTGTACCTTGATAAACGTTATCTAAATAGTAGCAATTTGAGATTACGTCCACCACTGTATTTTCTCCCGCTATACCACCGCGGTAACGTGCAGAAACACTGCCTATATTGTAACAGTTTTTAATAGCTGCCGCACTGTTGCCTATGATTCCGCCACCATAGGGGTAGGTAGAATAAGATGAAGTGTTTACGGTTATGCTGCCAAAATTGTAACAATTTTCAATTGTACCGCCTCCACCACCGATAATACCTCCAACACATGCATAAGATCTTCCATTGGAAGAATAATAATCGCAATCTGAGGTTATATTTCCTGCATTGTAACAATTCTTTACTTCACTGGAATAATTTCGTCCGACTATGCCACCGGTATAGGAGCAGTTAGAACTTCCATAGATACGTCCGGCGTTGTAACAGTTTGTAATCGTGCTATTCTGATTTAAACCAACAATTCCGCCCGTATACTCAGCACCGGAGAAATTACCAGTGTTATAGCAATTTGTGATTATTCCTCCTTCATTTTTACCGGAAATACCTCCTGCAGTGGATTTGCCTGATATATCACCGGTGTTGTAGCAGTTTGATATTGTACCAGTATTATTCCCAACGATTCCACCCGCATAATAGGCGACAATATCAATGTTCATAAATTTATCAATCTTATTATAGCATCCTGTGATTGTGCCGCTGGAACTTCCTGCTATGCCTCCCGCATAATCTAATGATTCACTGTAGCAGGCTTTTACTGATCCCATGTTATAACAATTTGTGATTATTCCATCACTGGTATTTGATCCGACTATACCGCCAGCACGGTTTAGAAAGGCTTTTGCAGAGGTTGCTGATACGGCTCCCTTATTGTAACAATTTGAAATTTTACCATCATAATTATATGCAACAATACCACCTACATAGGCTGCAGCTTGAGGTGAATCAATATTAACCTTTCCTGAAATATAACAGTTTGTAATTGTGCCATTTTTATTAAAACCGGAGATGCCTCCGGCATAGGTATTAGCCAAATGGTCGCGCATATCGGTAGAAATTGCTGAAACCTGAAGATTTATTAACCCTAGATTTTCTACTGTACCGTTATCAATATAACCAAACAAACCAGCAAAAACAGTAGATTTTTCCTCGGCTTTCACATATAAGTTTTTGATTGTAAAATTATTTCCGTCAAAAGTGCCCGTAAATGCGTTTTCCTTATTACTGCCAATCGGTTCCCAACCCTTGCCGTCATTGTAAAAGACACCGTCTTCGGCAAAGTCGGCGTTAGTAAACTCGACAGTAGCAATCATCTTAAAATATGCACCGAGATAATTGCGCACGTTATTAAGATGTTCCTTTGTTGCAATCAAATAAGGATCCGTTTGGGTTCCACTACCGCCTGCAAACTCTGTAGCTGCAGTTGCTGTTAAAATGCCAAAAGACATAGTTGTTAAAATCAAAGCAACACACAGTGACAGAGAAAAAAGTTTTCGGATCTTTTTCATGACAAATTACCTCCTAAAAGCTTTTAATAGATAAAAATGCTTGCTTTTTATTATACTTTATTTTTCTTTTTACCAAGCAAACCTATTATAATACCAACAGCAAAAAGTGCTGCGAGTACTATAACAATCCACCAATCAAAGCCCCCTTGATTTTCGTCCACTTCACTGCTGTCAGTCCCAGTTAAAGGCTCTGATTCGATTGGTGACTCGTAGTCTGTTGAAGAATTTGCAGTGCTCGAATCTGCGTTTGAGATTGTTGATGAATTATTTTGTATATCAGACGAAGCAGGACCTACTGACGACGTCTCATTTTTAATTACAGAAACAGTAAAACTGTCTGTCTTTCCGTTAAAAGCAACGGTAATGTTTTTGGTTCCAAGTGTTGAGTCGTAACCGCTTATTGTATAATCTGTAACGGTATATTTTGAGCTATCGTTGTAATAAACGGCAACAACCAGACCCGCTGCATCAAAGCTTTCACCTTCAAAATATGTAAGCTTTTTAGGAAGAGAAGTAATATCAATTCTCTCAAGTACTCTTACCACACCACATTTATTGCATTTTGTATCCTGCGCATTGGAATATGTATGCTTGGTCGTTCTCGTATAAGAACATCGATTACATTCGGTATCACAATCATTCGTGTAGGTATGCACGTTATTTTTACCGCAGGAGTTGTAGTGCCAGGTCGCATGCTCAAACTTGCCATTATAATCACCGAAAGTAATCTTTTCCCTGCTCGCTTCACTTCCGTTGTACCATACGTCCTTAAGGCTTTTGCAATTGTTGAATGCACGATAGTCAATTTTTTCAACTGTATCTGAAATCGTTACGTATTTAAGCGATTCGCAAAGGCCAAACGCATTCTTACCGATATATTTAACGCCTTTTATTGTTACGTCAATTAGACAGATACAGTAATAGAATGCGCCGCTGCCGATTTCTTCAGCACCGTTTATTGTCAGGGTTGTAATGCTGCTACAATTCTCAAATGCATCTTCCCCAATTGTTTTTACGCTTTCGGGGATTGTTAAGCTTGTAATATCACGGCAATTTTCAAATGCATAGCCCCCTATACTTTTAAGCCCGTTTTCTATGGTCAGACTCTTAAGAGCGTAGCAATTTTCAAACGCAAAGAGATCAATAGACAAAACTCCGCTTCCTATTTTTACACTCTCAACCTTGCGACAATCAGAAAAAGCATATTGACCGATAATTGTAGAACCATTTCCTATTACGGTTATGCTTTTCAAACCGGCGCACTCCGTAAATGCATTTTTGCCAATAGTTGTAACGCTTTCCGGTATTGTTATGCTTTCAATGCCATCACACCATTGAAATGCGCTTTTCCCAATAGCAGTAACACTATTCGGTATTGTTATATTTGTAAGACCGTCGAGATTTATAAATGCCCCCTCTCCGATGACAGCGACATTTCCGCTATCGGGAATAGTGCTTGCGTTGCAGCCTAACAAAAGTGTTTTTGAAGCCGTTTCAATAAGACAGTTGTTTTCACTGTGATAATTAAGATTACCCTCTTCAACGGTTATGCTTTCAAGGCTGAGCATGCCATAAAATGCCTTTTCTCCAATATCGGTAACGCTGCTCGGTATTGTTAGATTTTTAATGTTTACACAACCGTAAAAAGCATATTCACCAATAGTTTTAACGTTATTTCCGATTACCAGAGCAGTTGTATATTTACACTCGTTAAAAGCCCTCATTCCAATAGTGGTAACGCTATCGGGTATTGTAATACTGCTAAGGTTTCTGCAATCATTAAACGCTCTATCACCTATGGCGGTTACCGGATATCCACCTAACGTCGAGGGTATATTACATTCCCCGGTAATTGGACCTTTTCTTACGGTTGCTTCACCGTTTTCAACGGTATAG
>JAZRNU010000128.1:0-12676 GCA_045648325.1 Eubacteriales bacterium
CTTTTTGATCTTCATAAAACGACCTCGTTAAAGTTATTTACAATAATTGTAATATATTTCGACAAAAAAGGCAAGAGTTTTACAAAATAAAAAATCTCCGCTCAAAGCAGAGATTTTATTTATATATTCTTTTTAAAAAGCCTTGCCTTTTCCTCAAAGCCAAGACTCTTGTAAAGTCTGCCCGCATTTTCGGCAAAATAGGTTATTACAGGGGTTTTTCCCTTTTTCAGCATTTCCCTTGCGGCGTGTGAAACAAGCGCACCGGCATAGCCCCTGCCGCGTTTTTCAGGGTGGGTTGCCACCGCGCCGAGAAGCGCTCTTTCTTCGCTTACACAAAGCACAGATGCGGTTGCCAAAACGCCTTCCTCCTCTATATAGTAGGTGGGAGCGCCCGATTTTGCGCGTTCAAAGGAGGTAACGTAAAATTCGTCTTTACCCGGAAGCGCAAAGCCCGAAAGCCAAAGCAGATCGTAGCAGCCGTCATATCCTCTTCCGCTTGCCGTTTTTATTTCGGCTTCCACTCTTTTTTCGTTAAGCTTATTCATCTCCAAAACGTAAAGAGGGGTCATATTTTCAAAAATTTCAACGTTTGAAACCGTTTCAAAAACACCCATAAGCCCGAAAAATTCCGATATTTCAGCTATGAGGTCATCTGAAGGAGGAGTGTCAAAAAGCAAGTATGCCGAAACGCCCTTTAAAAGCATATAGCCCGAAATTTTTTCGTTATCGGTAATGCAGTAAAGTGCGCCGACAGGATAATCAAAATAAATCGATGACAGCCCCGCGTTTTTCGTTGCTTTTAAAAACGCGCTGTCTTTTTCACAGCCGATTATCACTTTTTAATCTCCGATAAAGGTTTTCAAGGTGGCAATAACGTCTTTTACATCGTTAAGATCCGCTTCCTCGTTGGGGGTGTGAATATAGCGTGTTGCAACCGATACAACCGTTGCCTTTACGCCGCCCTTTACAAACTGAAGCTCTGCGGCGTCGGTCCTGCCCATCGTTGCAACGTCAATCTGATAGCCGCTTTTTGATTTTTTTGCTGCCTTTATAAGCTCTTCATTCAGCTCTTTATCGCAAACGGTGCCAACGTCAAGCACCTTTATTGCGGCGCCGCCGCCCAAAGAGATGCCGCTTCTTTTGGAGGCAAAGCCGTCTGCCGCGGGGGAAACGTCGATTGCTATTGCAATGTCGGGCTCGATTTCAAAGCCAACGGTTTTTGCGCCGCGAAGCCCAAGCTCCTCCTCAACGGTAAAGCAGAAATAAAGGTCGTAGTCGCTCTTCTGAACGGTTTTTATAAGCTCAATAAGGATAAGGCAGCCCACCTTATCGTCGATTGCCTTTGAGAAAAATCGGGAGCCGATTTTCATAGCGTGAGAAAGCGGTACGCCTGCGGTAAGGGGAGGAAGCATTTTTTCGGCTTCCTTTTTATTTTTTGCGCCTATATCAACAAGAAGCTTCGAGCTGTTTATGTCCTGAACGGGAGTATCCTCCTCTGAAACGATAACGCCCGTTACGCCGTTTGCAAACTCTGCCTTGGCGTGTAAAAGTCCGCATGCCTTTCCTGCGGCGTGAATACGGTAAAAGCCGTTATCCTCTGCGTAGGTTGCAAGAATGCAAAGCTCGTCGGCATGTGCGGCAAGCAAAAGCTTTTTCGCACCTTCTTTTGCCTTGCGGCAAACGAGGTTTCCGCGCTTGTCAAACGCTGCGCTGTCGCAGTATTTTTCGCATTCGGATTTTATATATTCGAGGAATTTTCGCTCGTGTCCCGAGGGGGCCGCAAAGCGGGTAAGTTTTTCAAATTCGTTAAAAAGTCTTTCCATTAAATCTTCCTCCTTATATTCCCAAAACATCGTTAAACTCTTTTGCAAGCTTTAAAACGGAAATATAATCGTTTTTGTTCGCCACCGTTATTGCCGAGTGGAGATTTCTTGCGGGAACCGAAAATGCGGCAACCGATGTACCGAAGGCGGTGCGCTGAACGGCGGCGGCATCGTTTCCGCCCGCAATAAGAGTTTTAGTCTGCCATTTAATATTCTTTTCGTCTGCAAAGGCGGTTGCTTTTTTATAAAACTCGGTATCGTACATAGTGCCGTTATCGCGGTAGGAAATAACCGCGCCGCCCCCAAGAAGGGTTACTGCCTTGCCGCCCTTTTCGTCTGGCGTTTCGGCACTCGTGGTGCATTCGAGAATCACGCCTATATCGGGTCTTACTCCGTATGCGGCGGTTTCTCCGCCCTGCGTGCCGGTTTCCTCACAGGAGGTAAAGGCAAAATAGGTTTCGTAAGTAGGCTTGCTTTTTATCATTTCTATCATTATGCGCACGCCGATGCGATCATCAAGCGCCTTGGCAAATATCTCGTTTCCCTGCTCAAAGTAAACGGGCTCAAAGCAAACGGCGCTCCCCACGGGAAGGCTTTTTTCCGCTTCCTTTTTGCTTTCAAAGCCAAAGTCGATAAAAAGGTCGGTTGATTTTAAAACCGTCTGCTTATCGTTATCCGAAAGAAGGTGAACGGGACAAACCCCTATAACGCCCTTCCTTTTTCCGCCGACTACCACCTTGCCGGGTAAAACGGCGGCGTCTATTCCGCCAACGGGAACAAAGCGGGCAAAGCCCTGCTCATCGTAATCGGAGATAAGAAAGCCAACCTCGTCGGTGTGTGCAAAATAGCAAACTCTTTTTTCTCTTTTGAGTCCGTCGGTTTTTGCAATAAGGTTACCGAAGCGGTCCTCACTTATTTCGCAAAAGCCCTCGATTTCCTTTTTAATAATATCCTTTATATTATCTTCAAGCCCCGAAATGCCGCTTTCGGTGCAAAGTTTTTTCAAAAGCTTCATTTTACTTTTCCTCCGATAAAACGGTATGCAAGCGAAAATGCCGCATCTAAATCCCTTAAATCAAAAAGCTCTGCCAATGAATGCATATTTCTTATCGGCACCGAGATAAGCGCCGTGGGTATTCCACCCTCACGGGTTGAAAGTGCGTCGGCATCGGTTCCCGTTCTGCCGCCCATTACCTCAAGAGTGTGTGGGATTTTTTCATCTGTTGCAAGCTCCTTAAGTCTTGAAGAAAGCGCGGAATTTAAAATGGGCGAAACACCGATAGCGGCACCCGAGCCAAGCGGCTTTGCCTTGTAGGAGGGCACCGAGGGAGCGGTTGCAAAGGTCACGTCGAAAACAACGGCCTTGTCAAAGCTCTCGCCGTATCCCACCGTTTTTGCACCGCGAAGCCCCGCCTCCTCCTCCGAAACGAAGGCAAACGAGGCGGTTATATCGGAAGGACAGTCGTCCGAAAGCTTTTCAAGAAGCATTAAATTCAAAAGGCAACCGATTCTGTCGTCAATCGCATTTGCAATATATCTGTTTTTGGTAAGCTTGACAAAGCGTCTTGCATAGCAAACGGGATCGCCAAGGCTTACGTATTTTTTAAGGGTTCTTTCGTTAAGGCCCGTATCGATAAAAATATCGGAAATTTCGGGCGTTTTTCCGCGCTTTGAATCGTCAAGAAGATGGGGCGGCATTGCAAAGCAAACGCCCTTGATTTCTTTTTTACCCAAAATCACAAGCTCCGATGCAGGTAAAACTCTAACGTCGGCACCAAAGGGGGAGGTGACCTTTACAAAGCCCTCCTTAATTTCGGTTACAACGAAGTTTACCTCGTCGTAGTGAGCGTCAAAAAGCACCTTTTTGCTTCCCGTGCCAACGGTTGCAACTATGCTTCCGCCCTTTGTAACGGTGACGTTTTTCGTGTATTTTTCAATTATCGGTAAAAGCTTCTTTATGTTTTCCTTGCCACCCGAGCAAGGAAGATAAAGCTCTGTAAGCTCACGAAGCTGTTTTATTTTATCCATTTTAACAGTCCTTTCAAAGGGCCTTTACAAGTGAAACGAAGCGGTCACCGCGCTCCTCGAAGTTTTTGAAAAAGTCAAAGCTTGCCGATGCGGGTGAAAGCATTACAACGTCGCCCGAAACGGCGTTTTCGTAAGCCGCTTTAACGGTTTCGTCAAAACCCTCACAGCGCACAACGGGAAGGTCTGATTTTGCATCAAGTGTTGCCCTCTCGATTTTGTCTGCCGTGTCACCCGTTACGATCAAAAGCTTTACCCTTTTTGCTACAATTTTTCCGAAATCGGTGTAATCAAGGTGCTTATCGTAGCCGCCTGCAATTAAAATTATCTTCTGATCAAACGATTTAAGGCCCGCTATTGAGCGTGAGGGGCTTGTGCCGATTGAATCGTTGTAATATTTAACGCCGTTTACCTCTCTTACAAACTCAATTCTGTGCCTTACGCCACCAAAGGTCTGTGCGGTTTCCAGAATAACGTCGCTCGAAACCTCGCCGTAAACTGCAGCGATTGCCGCCATATAGTTTTCAACGTTGTGGTCACCGGGGAGGATAATTTCCTTTCTGTTCAAAACGGGGGTAGTACCGAAACGGATAGTGCCGCAACCGTCAAGCCATACGCCGTCCTTTTTGTTTCCCTTATAGCTGAAGGCTACCGTTTCGCCGTTACCCTTAAATGACGCGGTAACGTCGTTATCGGCGTTTATTATAAGCTTGCCGCCGTTATTCTGATACAAAAAGACGTTTTTCTTTGCGTCGATATATTCCCCGTAATCCTTGTGCTTGTCAAGGTGGTTGGGAGCGATATTGGTTACAACCGCAATATCGGGGCTTTTTCTCATCGTGTGAAGCTGAAAGCTCGAAAGCTCAAGCACAACGGTATCGTCCTTATCCATTTCAAAGGCTTTGTGGCAAAGAGGCGTGCCTATATTTCCGCCAAGCCACACCTTTTTGCCTGCTCTTTTGAGCATTTCGGAAATAAGGGTGGTTGTGGTGGTCTTGCCGTCGGAGCCTGTTACCGCAATAATACGGCAGGGACAAAGCTCAAAAAGCATTTCTATTTCAGAGGTAAGCACCGCACCGCGCGAAACGGCTGCGGCAATGCCCTTTTCGTCAAATCTCATACCGGGTGAGCGGAAAAGTATATCCTCGGTTATATCGTCAAGGTAACTGTTTCCCAAAATAAGCTTATCTGCCTTTACGTCGCTTGGTAAGGTTAGATTTTCGTTTTTATCTCTTACCGTTACAACGGCGCCGAAGCCTTTAAGCCAATTGATAAGCGGAAGATTACTTACTCCCGCGCCCAAAAGGGCAACTGATTTATTGTTAACGAATGCTTTGAATTGTGATAGCGTCATTATAAACGCCCCTTTCATCGTCACAGACTATTTTTGAAAGTATGCCGTATTTATTTTCAATATATGAAAGATTTTTCTTTTTTTGACCCAAAGCCATTGAAAGCTCGTTTCTTTTAACTGAAAAAACGGGGTTTTTAATATTTTTACCCTCCATTGCCTTTTCAAAGCGGCTTTTGTAGATTTCGGAATAAACAAGCTCGCCAAAGGCAGGGTGAAACGGACCTGCCACTATATCGTCAGCCGATATGTCGGAGTGAAGCCCCATTCGAAGCACCGCTATTTTCTTTTCCGAAAAAAGCTCATACATCTTTGCCGAAAGCTCTGCGGCTGTTTCAAGGGTATATGGGGTAAATTCTCCCTTTAAATAAAGCTCTTCAAGCTTTGTTCCCTTAATTACAAGAGTTGGATATATTCTCACGCCGTGCGGAGAAAGATCCGCAATTTTCCTTGCGGTTTCCATTGATTTTTCGGGGGTATCACCCATTAAGCCCGGCATAAACTGCAAAACGAGTCTGAAACCCCACGATTTTATAAGCTCTGCGGCTTTTTCGGTGTCTTTTGCCGTGTGCCCTCTTTCCGAAAGAGAAAGCACCTCGTTATCCATACTCTGCGCGCCAAGCTCAATATCGGTTACCTTGTGGCTTTTTAACACCGAAAGAATTTCCTCGTTTATATAATCGGGACGGGTTGAAAGGCGGATACCCGTTATTTTTTCGCCGTCTACAAAGGGGGTTGCCGCCTCTAAATATTCTGTCATCAGGTTTATGGGAAGCCCCGTAAAGCTACCTCCGAAAAAAGCGATTTCGGCAGTTTTCTTTTTAACTCCCGACACCGCTTTTTTGAGATATAGCGAAACCTCCTGTGGCGTTGGCACCTTAGTTTTGCCCGAAATTTTTACCTGATTGCAAAAAACGCAGGCGTGATTGCAAGCAAGGTGCGGAATGAAAATTCCTATATTTGCGTGTTTCACAGTCCCATAAGCGCAAGAGCCGCTCTTGCTGCCTCCTGTTCCGCTTCCTTTTTGCTTTTGCCCTCGCCGCGACCTATAACGTTGCTGTTAAGAAGCACCTCGCAGTAAAAGGTTCTGTCATGTGCGGGGCCTGTTTCACCCGTAATTTTGTAAGAGAGCTTTTCGCCCTTGTTTTGCTGAATTATCTCCTGCAAAACGGTTTTATTATCCTTGTTTACCTTGCCCGAAGCCGCCATATCAACGTATTTTTCAAGGAAAGGCAAAATAAACGCCTTTGCCTTTTCAATGCCGCCGTCAAGATATATTGCGGCAATCACCGCTTCAAATGCATCGGCGGTAATGGCGTCCTTTCTGCGGAGGCTCTGGGTTTCTCCTCTGCCAAGCAAAATGGCTTCGGTAAGAGAAATATCCTTTGCGTAGATGCAAAGCGCCTGCTCGCATACGAGAGAAGCTCTCATCTTGGAAAGATCGCCCTCGTCAACGTCGCGGTATTTATTGCACAGAAATTCCGCGGCAGTAAAATTCAAAATACTGTCGCCCAAAAACTCGAGTCTTTCGTTGCTCTCGGTATTTTTTTCGTTGGCATAGGAGGAATGCGAAAGCGCTCTTTCAATAAGCCCTTCGTTTTTAAATTCGTAACCTATTACCTTTTCAAGCTGTGCTATCTTCATATTGCTCACCTTTTTGTTTTTTCAAAAAAATAAGCCGTTAAATAATTAACGACTTAGTTTCTTTAACCGACAGATTTCTCAGCCAACGAGCTTTTCGATGTGTGAAACGACGTCGCCCACTGTTTTTACGTTTTCAACGTCATCATCGTTTACAGCAATATCGAATTCCTGCTCAATAGCCATAATAAGCTCAACGATATCAAGTGAATCTGCAGAAAGGTCATCGGTAAAGGAGGTTTCCGCCGTGATTTTTCCTTCTTCTACTCCGAACTGCTCTGAAATAAGAGCTCTTATTTTTTCAAATACCATTGTTATTGCCTCCGAATAATATTATATAATATAATAATATAGAAAACAGAGCAAAAAGTCAACCCTTTTTTTCGTTTTTTAAAAATTTTCCTTAATTTTTTATACAAAAAGCCACGTTTGTTGCATTAAAAATAAAAAACGGTTGCAAATTTTATTTCGGTGGTGTATAATTATGGCAAATTATCTATATATATAAAAAACCAAACAATTATATTACAAAATAAGGTGATTATATGAAGCTTTATAATGATAAAGCCACTTTTTTCGTGCCCGACGGCAGTGAAAATACCGCGGCTCTTGCCCGTACGACCGATCTTTGCATAACCGCACATCAGGACGACGTTGAGTTCTGGGCGTTTGGCGCAATTTCGGCTTGCAGAAAAGACGAAAACCGCCATTTTACAGGCGTTACCGTTGCCGACGGTGCAGGCTCGCCCCGTAGCGGACGCTTTGCCTCTATGACCGACGAGGATATGAAAAAGGTAAGAATAACCGAGCAAAACGAGGCTGCCAAAATTGGCTCTTATTCTGCACAGCTTCAGCTTTATTATTCCTCAAAGGCAATAAAAGATAAAAACAACACCGCGCTTATTAACGAGCTTGCGGCTATAATCGAGGCTTCAAGCCCGAAAACTCTTTACATTCACAACCTTGCCGACAAGCACGATACCCACGTTGCGGTTTCGCTTCGCGTTATTGATGCCCTTAACCTTTTGCCAAAGGAAAAGTGGCCCGAAAAAATCATCGCACTTGAGGGTTGGAGAGATCTCGACTGGCTTTCTGACGATGAAAAGGTGCTTTTCGATTGCGCCGACGAGGAGCTTTTCTTAAAGCTCGTTTCGGTTTACGAAAGTCAGATAGCGGGCGGCAAGCGCTACGACGTTGCATCGGTTGGCAGACGCCGCGCAAACGCCACCTTTTTCTCATCTCACAGCGTTGACGCATTTGAGTCGGTTTCCTACGGAATGGATATAACCGACGAATTAAAAAGCGGCAAGGCACCTTTTGAGATAATCCTTTCGGCAATGGAGCGCTTCAAAGCCGACGTTTTGGAAAGAATAAAGAAATTCGAATAAACAATAATAAAAAAAATAACACCCTTCACGGGTGTTATTTTTTTGCTTTTATTTAAAGCTTATTTGCTTAATTTCTTTGCTTTATCTGCAAGAGACTCTTCCTTAACGAGTTTGGAAAGTGCAATAAGTGCAACTGCGTTGGGAAGAACCATGAGATAGTTAAAGAAGTCGGTAAGCTCCCAAACGAGGTCATTTGAAAGGAGAGTGCCCAAGAAGATGAATCCGATTGAAACTATCGAATAGATTATAACAGCGGTCTTGTTATTTTTGAAAAGATACTGAACGTTTACCTTACCGAAGAAGTTCCAGCCGATAATAGTGGAAAATGCGAAGAAGAAGAGGCAAACTGCAACGAATATGCTTCCGAAGCTACCGAAAACGGTAGAGGTTGCCATCTGCATAGCGGTTGTCTTGGAAACAACTGCCTCAGCGCCCTGGGTTGCCGCAATGTAATCGGCGCCGAATTTTCCCTCAAGCGCGCCGCCGCCCAAATAGAGGGTGGAAATAACTACGAGTGCGGTCATGGTGAGAACTACGAAGGTGTCTATGAATACGCCGATCATAGCAGCCATACCCTGATCATTAGGTCTTGCTACGTTAGCCTGTGCATGTGCGTGGGGAGTAGAACCCATACCTGCTTCGTTTGAGAAGAGGCCTCTCTTTGCACCCTGGCTGATAGCTGTCTTGATAGCGTAGCCGATGCCGCCGCCGATAAGAGCGCTGGGAGTGAAGGCATATTTGAATATCATGCCGAAGGTTGCGGGGATATACTGAACTCTGAAGCAGAGGATCACGATACCGCCGAGGAGGAAGATGCCTGCCATGATGGGAACGATCTTTTCGGTAACGGAAGCAATTCTCTGAATACCGCCGATGAAGATGAATGCGCAGATAGCTGCAAGGGCAATACCTATTATCCAGCCCCACTCGGTGTAGCTTACACCGACTGCATTACAGATAACCTCGGAAATGGAGTTGGACTGAACCATAGAACCGAAAAATCCGAGTGCAAGGATAGCCGCAAGTGAGAAGAAGGCTGCAAGAAAGGTACCGAACTTGCCCGTAAAGGCTTGCTTAATGTAATAAACGGGACCGCCGTGTACCTCTCCGTTTGCATCTACAACTCTCGTCTTCTGTGCAAGAACTGCCTCAGCATAAATAGTTGCCATGCCGAGGAATGCGATTATCCACATCCAGAAGATAGCGCCGGGGCCGCCGACAAGAATAGCGCCCGAAGCACCGACTATATTGCCGGTACCGACCTGTGCCGCAATAGCGGTTGCAAGAGCCTGGAAGGACGAAAGTCCGCTCTTTTGCTTGCCGCCCTTGAGCGAAAGATTTCCAAAGGCCTGCTTAAGACCTTTTCCGAAGTAACGCACCTGAACGAACTTTGTTCTTATAGTGAACAAAAGTCCAACGCCGATAAGAAGGATTATAAGAATATAATCCGAAAGATAGGCGTTTGCCGTTTGAACGATTTTGAGTAAGAGATCCATTTTTTGAAATTCCTTTCGTTTCTTTTTCTGTAAAATGAAAAACGCTGCCTTCGGATAAAAGACAGCGATAAATAACACCAAAATAATTGATGTAAAAAATTTATCTGTCCTTTCGCCTGAGAGATTGGGTTTCCCTTTGCCCCTTCGGCATTCGCATTTAAGCGAACTTCTCCAGATTGCTATCCGTCAACAGTCCCGCCAATTACGGCACCCGAGAGTATAACCCCTTTGGTAAGGCAAAAGCCGTTTCTCCTGCTGATTTCATTTAGCGTATTCAATTTTACCGATATATAATACCACTTATCCCCCGAAAAATCAAGTCTATTTTTAATTTTTTATAAAATATTTTTTAAAAATATTGCAAAATCAAAAAAATAGTGCTATAATATTAAAACATCACGCCGGTGTGATGGAATTGGCAGACGTGCCGGACTCAAAATCCGGTGGTAGCGATACCGTATCGGTTCGACCCCGATCACCGGCACCATTAGAAAAGCACTTCGTATGAAGTGCTTTTTTTAATGAAATTTGCCCTTGCAGGCAAGTGAAATAGCTTCGCTATGAAATATTTGCTTCGCAAATGTGAAATATTCGCTAAAGCGAATATGGACAAATTTTATTTTACATCGACCGAAGGGAGATATTTCACATTCGGCGTAAGCCGAATATTTCACTTGAAAATTCTTCGCTTTTGTGCTATACTAAACCCAAGGAGTTGATACTGTGAAGAGTAAAAAGTATGCATTTTTAATTTTGGGCGTAGCTTTGTCAGCTATTATCTTTTTTGCAGTAAGCTTAATGACAGATCTATTTATCTTTGACGTGCTTTCTCACGCGAGCGTGCGCTTGCTTTCTGTTTTGATTATAGTTCTGATTTTAGAAAAATGCTTTGGTAAACAGTGGAAGCACAATACAAATAAAGCGCTCATTTCATGCGCAACCGTGCTGATATTGGATTTTGTTGTGATAGACTCGGTCAGGTTTGTTATTAGTAGCGGTATCTCTACGGCTTTGTTTTTTCCTGTCGCTATGCCCATTTGCTTTATGATAATTATGATTTTCTCGTTAGGGGATAAAAGTGAAAAAACGATAACTTTTCTCGTTGGAATTCCGTTGCTTTTGTTGTCCGTATTTATTGAAATATATTCTTTTTTCAAAATCTAATATTTTTAATATCTTATTTTTAATTCCATTTTAAAAGGCGGTGCTTATCAATGACAAAAGAAGAATTTTATAATAAATGGATTAAAACTTTTGCACCTAATATTCCTAAAAAAGATTTACAAAAGTATATTAACTCTATGGGAAATTATATTTGGCATATTTTTTCTTGGGAATTGATAAGCGAAAACCAGTATTTCATCGGGGAAAAAGCAAGAGAAGCGTATGATAAAATTAATAAAAATGGCGCTTTTTATATTGAATGGTTTAAAGATAAACATACTAATGATATGACTTTGGATTTAAATACCGCCAAGGCTTTGGATGACTTTATAGAGATATATGTTGTTGATAAGGATTTTAAATGGACATATATTAAAACACATGAAGAAATGTGTGGTCCATATTTTATGACAAATAAATAATAATCAAAGAAACACTCGGTTTTTCGCCCAATCTTTTTTGCACTTGTTGGCTGAAATGATGCCGTTAAAAAGCACTTCGTATGAAGTGCTTTTTTTAATGATGTTTAACAAGCCTAATTATGCCGCTTACCATTTTATTTTCTCTTACTCAAATAAAAACACCCATTGCTTTTGGCAATGGGTGTTTTGTTTTTTAATTAAAGCAATTCCTCGTTATATACCGCGCGACAGCCGCCGATGAATTTAGGTCTTGAACGAGCCGCCAAAACCGTGGCCTCACCGATCTTATTGTTTTCCAAGCGAACGGGAACGGCAACCTTTTTAATGTGCATTCCTATCAAAGTAAAGCCTATGTCGATACCTGCGTCTGCTTTGATCTCTTCAACAACAACGGGATCTTTGAAATTTCTGTATGCCTGCGTTGCCATTGAGCCGCCTGCCTTGGGCTGCGGAACAACGTTTACAATTTCAGCGTTTTTAACTGTATCTCTTTCAACCACGATAGCGCGGTTGAGATGCTCACAGCACTGAAAGGCAAGATTCCAATTCATTTTCTTTGCATAATCGTAAATTGCCTTGAACACAACTCCTGCCACGTCGGGGCTTGAGTTGGTTCCGATCTTAGAGCCGATAATCTCACTTGTGGAGCAGCCAACAACAACGGTGCTGCCTGCCTTTAATTTCGCTTTTTCTCCAAGCTCAGAGATAACTGCGGTGGCTTGATCATATAATTTATTCATAGTTATTCTCCTATTTACCAGATTATATAATAGTATAACACAAAATTGACGATATTGGAAGAGTCAAAAAAGAAGAAATTTATATTATCAGATAAAATATCTTATTTATATGCCAAGCGGCCGCGTTTGCCAAGTAAATTCGGGTTTATTTTTTTGCGTAGATAAGGTTATCCTTTTTAAAGTCGATTACAAGCGAGAGGGCTATTCCTGCGCCTACTGCGATAAGCATATCGGGAAGCATATATCCGATATTATACACAAAGGAATAGAGCCAGGGGCCGTAGGTGTGAACGATATGGGAGAGGTCGTCGGCATACCATACTCTTGTAAGGCTGTGCCATACGACTGCGCCCGTTACGAAGTGGCATACGAAGCGAAGAACTGTGGCAATTACAAATCCGCCCGTAAAAGAAACGGTGTTTGAAATTCTGCCCTTGCCAAGCTTTCTGAATGCGCCCGCAATGCCGTAGCAGCTGAATGCTACAAGGTAATCAAAAAGCAAAATTGCCAAAACCGCATACCACGTTGTGCCGTAGGAAAGGTTCTGAAGCCCGAGCATAAGCTGGAGCACCGATGCCACAAAGGCACAGCCAAAGCCCTTTAATATTCCGTGGCGGTAGCTGATT
>JAZRNU010000129.1:0-16318 GCA_045648325.1 Eubacteriales bacterium
GGCCTTCTTGACATTATGGTTGCCGCAAAGATAGCTCCCTCCAAGGGCGAAGCGAGAAGACTCGTGCAGCAGGGCGGCGTAAACGTAAACGGCGAAAAGATGACCGACGCCACCGTCCGTTTCCCCCGCGAGGCTTTTGACGATTTCGTTTTAGGCAAGGGCAAAAAGGTATTTATTAAAATAGTTCTTTAATTCGGAGAAATTATGTTTCATAAAGAGATAAAAAGGTTTGATATAAACCGAAGACCGAAAAAACAGCAGCCGCTTCTTATGCCGGTAATATGGGGCGCGAGCTTTCCCGCAAACGTTTTTAACAGAGTAAAAATCAAAAAGACAGGTATGGAGGGGTTAAAGCCTCCTTACCTCCTTTTGAGCAACCATAACGCATTTCGCGATTTTATGGTTGCCGCAGAGGCAAACTTTCCCCACAGAGCAAACTCCGTTGTTGCAATCGACGGATTTATCGGCATCGAATGGCTTCTTCGCGAGGTTGGCGGAATTTGCACCCGTAAATTCGTAAGCGATACCACCTTGGTAAAGCAGATGAAAAGGGTAGTGCAAAACGGTCAGATAGCAGTGCTTTACCCCGAGGCGAGATATTCGCTTTGCGGCACAAACGCAGTGCTTCCCGAGTCGCTCGGAAAGCTTGCAAAGTTTCTTGACGTTCCGATTGTTTCCCTCGTAATAAACGGCCATCACGTTTCGGCACCCTTTTGGAACAGAAAAAGAAGAATTATCCCCAAAACCGAAGCGGTTATGACGAAGATAATCGATAAAGAGGAACTTAAGAACCTCTCGGTTGAAGAGATAAACAAAATAATAAACGATTCCCTCGTTTACGACGATTTCAAATGGCAAAAGGAAAACGGAATAATAATAGACGAGCCTTTCAGAGCGGAGGGACTTCATAAGGTGCTTTACAAATGTCCGCACTGCCTTAAGGAATATAAAATGGATTCAAAGGGCACCGAGATTTTCTGCACAGAGTGCGGCAAGCGCTGGGAGATGACCGAGCTTGGATCACTTGCTGCAAAAGAGGGTGAAACCGAGTTTTCCCATATTCCCGATTGGTATGAGTGGGAACGCGCCGAGGTCAGAAAAGAAATTGAAGAGGGAAGATACAGCTTTGAGTGCGATGCCCGAGTCGAGTGGCTTCCCAATGCCAAGGGCTTTATAAAAATCGGCAATGCACGCCTTTCTCACAACGCCGATGGATTTAAGCTTACGGGCAGCTATAAGGGCGAGGATTACGAGGTAATCCGCACCACAAAAAGCATCTATTCCTGCCATATTGAATACAACTACAAAAAGAAGGGCGACTGTATCGACTTGAATACCCCCACCGATACCTTCTATATTTATCCCGAAAATTGCGATTTTTCGGTAACCAAAATCGCCCTTGCAACCGAAGAACTTTATTTTTACTACAATAAACAATAAAGGGGCTGAAAATATGAAAAGCGGCCTTCAGAAAAGAAAGCTTTTATACGTAGCCGAGTTTTTGCTTGAAAACTCCGATTTAAATCACCCCGTAACAATGTCGGAGATTTTGGCATATCTGAATTCAAACGGAATTCCGAGTGAAAGAAAAAGCATTTACGACGATATTGCAACTCTTTGCGACTTTGGAATAGAGGTTGAAAAGGTGGGAAACAACGGCTATGCCGTTGCCACGCGTGATTTTGAAACGGCAGAGCTCAAGCTGCTTGTAGATGCCGTTTCATCTGCAAAATTCCTCACGGTAAAAAAGAGCGAGGATCTTATCAAAAAGATAGAAAAGCTCACAAACCGTCACAACGCAAAGGAGCTTCAGCGTCAGGTTTACGTAATAAACCGCGCAAAAACCGCAAACGAATCGGTCTATTACAGCGTTGACCTTATACATAGCGCCATTGCAGGCGATAAAAAGGTAAAATTCAAATATTTCAACTACAACAGCAAAAAAGAGCGCGTTTTTGCTCACGGCGGAGCCGAATACAACGTAAGCCCCTGGGGACTTGTGTGGGACGATGAAAATTACTATCTCGTTGCCACCGACCAAAATGGTGCCGTAAAGCATTATCGCGTTGACAAAATGGTTTCACTTACCGAAACCGATGAACCGCGCGAGAGAAACAAGGAACTTGAAAAATTCGATATTGCGATTTACTCAAAAAAGATGTTCGGAATGTACGGCGGCGATGAAAAATCGGTAACGCTTTACTGCCACGAGTCAATGGCGGGAGTAATAATTGACCGTTTTGGCAAGGATATCATAATGATTCCCGACGAAAACGGCTTTACCGTAACGGTAAAGGTTATTGAGAGCCCCATATTCTATTCGTGGGTTTTCGGCGTAGGAGATAAGGTGAAAATTATTTCACCAAAGCAAACGGTGGAAAATTTTATAAAACATTTCAATGAGGTTAAGAAAAGCTATCTGGAGGAATGAAAATGGAAAAGACAACGCAATTTACCTATAACAACGTTATTTCGCCTAAAGGCGACGATTCTGCCAAGCTGATCGAAAATGCGGCGGAGGCTGTTTCAAAGGAATTAAACGGCGGCACTCTCTATTTTGAGAAGGGCGTGTTTACCGTTAAAACAAGTGTGGTAATTCCCGCAAACGTCGACCTTGCATTTGCAGAGGGCGCCGTTATAAAAACCGAGGGAGAGGCAGTATTCGAATATCTCGGAAAAAATATCACCGCTAAAAATAGCCGGATTTTTGCATCGGGCTGTAATTTAAAGGGCTTTGAAAAAACCTTGTTCGGAAGACCCGAGTGGTTTGGCGCCGTAGCAGACGGCAAGACCGACTGCTCCGATGCTATCTCCGAGGCGGCAAAGGTCTTTAACACGGTGTATTTTTCAAAGGGAAAATATTTCATTGCAAAAACGGTAGTTGCTTACGGCCAGAAATGCCTTGTTTTAGAGGGCGCCGGCAGAGATAAAACCGTTATAATCGTTGCAAACGGCATTACTGGATTCTGGTTTAATCCGGTCGAAAAGTCAAAAGGAATTGAGTACAGATCGGTTGCCGTTAAAAATATTGCCTTCCGTGAGAAAAATCAGAGAAAACGCTCTGTTGCAATAAACTATCACGGACCCGACCTCAGAATCGACGGCTGTGCATTTTACGGCTTTTCCTGCGGCTTCGAAACCTCCTATTCGGGCTGGACTCATTTTACAAATAACTACACCGAAAATAACAAAATGGCTTGTCAGATAAAAGAGCACTCGATGTTCCTTTATTACAAGTTCTGCCACTCAAAGAGAGACGGCAACTTCCTTTACTGTGAAATTCCCCCGAGCGGCGGCTATTCAAACGGTATTGATATAAACGGCATTCTGATTGAGGACTCAACCGATTACGCAATCTACTGCGCAGAAAATCAGGCTTTGTTTATAGACGATTGCCACATCAAGAATTGCCACGGCAAGCGCGGAATTTACTGCGGAAAGGACTTCGACGTTTCGATCTCCAACTGCGAAATCGAGGCAGCAGAGGATAACGACGATTTCACCGGAATTTACAGCTTCGGCTCGCACTCGCAGTATTATTCTAACAACTACATCAAAAACGCCAAAACGGGCATCTATCTTGAGGGTCCCTACGATTGGCGTAATATGAGCGCTATTGACAGAAACGTTTTTGTGAACTGCAGCGGTAATTATTTTAAATTAAAAACTGTAAACGACTATAAGATATTTAACAATATCTTCGACGGCTCTCTTCCCGAAAAAGACGAGATAACCGTTGAAGGCGCAGTAAACGGCATTTACAGAAACAACAAAAACGGCAACACTGAGGGATATTTGTTAAAAAGCCTTTGCCCCCACACCGTTGCCACCGATAAAGATGCTTTTTCCGTTTCGAACGAGCTTTCAAAACGCATTGAGCCCTTTGGCAGCAACCTTCTTTACGGTCAGGCAAGCAATATTCCCACCGAGTTTATAATCGTTAACGAGGAAAACTACAAGGAAATTCTTTCTAAAAAGACCGAGGCAAAGAGATGCCTTCGTTTTGCAAAGGGCAACTACAAAATCGAAAAGAGCCTTACTCTTTTTGAAAAAACCACCCTCTGGCTTGAGCGCGGCGCAGTAATCAGTGTTGAGAAGGGCGCAAGACTCAATTTGAGATGCAATAAGATAATTGCAGGTCAGTATAAGATATTCGAGGGCAACGTGGTTTTGAAAAACGCCTCCGTCTGCTTTGCAGAGTGGTTTGGCGAAATGGAAGAGGGCAAGGATTTTGCAAAGAGCGTTGAAAAGGCAATAACCGCCGCCGAAAACGTAATTTTACCCAAGGGCGATGTTTCAATTCTCTCCACCGTTAAAATTCCTGCAGGCAGAAACAAATCTGTTCGCGGTCAGGCAATAAAGCAGACATTTATAATTCCCGCCGAAAGCGGCTTTGTATTTGAGTGTCGCGAAAACAAAGAGGGCGGACTGATGTTTGCCGACTTTATGGTATTTGGCAAAAAGGTATGCGACGGCGCAAGCTTCCTCAAATTCAGAGGAACGGGCAAAAACAGAATCTTTTCGTCAAACATCGTTTTCAAAATGTTAAACAAGGTTTACGATATAAGCGGTTGCACCGATTTCTACGCACATATTTCGAGAAACGAAAATATAGCCAACTTCCTTAGCTTCAAAAACTCCGAGAATATTATTCTTGACAGCCTTCTTGATCCTCCCGGTTGCGGCGAATTCTTAATTGCAAACAACTCTAAAAAGCTCACTCTTTACAATATCGCAAGCGTTGGCGCCCACGCGGTTGACGTAATTATGAAAAACTGCGAGGATATAATCGTTAAGCAGGGCGGCCTTGACCTTGGCTGTTACAGAAACCCCGAGGAACTTAAAACAAGCTATGCGGCAGGCGAATTTGTAAATTGCAAAAACGTGCTTTTTGAAGGACATTGGCTTGCCACGAACATCACTCCGAGCTGCTATCCCAAGGGAAATGCTGAATCGGAGGAAAGAGATAATCTCGTATTTGAGGGCTGCGAAAACGTCACCGTTGCAGGTAACTCCACCGTAAACAGTAAGCGCGGCGTAGTGGTAAATAAATGTAAGAACGTTGTAATAGTCGGTAACAAGGGCGAAGCAAATATGCGTTACGACTTCTATGTAAACGATTCCGAAAACGTAAGGCTTGAATACAACTTCTGCCTCTCAAAGGCATGGCGCGGCACAAAACGCGAGATTTTTGCGGGCAGAGGTCTTAAAAATTCAACCGTAAAATACAATTCGCTCGGAACCGCACCCTACAAACTGAGCGTTGAATACGCAATCGGTGATAATGAGGTATCTAATAACGGATTTGCGGTTGTTGCGGGCGATCCCAACACAATGGCAGAGGCAATCTGGCCCAAATAAAAGGACTGAAATAAAATGGAACTGGTATTACTTACAGCTCTTGGAGTAGGCGGCGCAACAATATTCGGAGCTGTGATCGGATTTATTTTCAAAAAAATATCCCATAAATTTTCCGATATCGTGCTATCGTTTGCTGCAGGTGTTATGCTTGCGGCGGCGGTGCTCGGGCTTATAGTGCCTTCGGTTGAATACGGCGGTAAATACGGCCTTATTATGACAATAGCGGGCATATTTGCGGGCGCACTTTCGCTAAACCTCATAGATAAGCTCGTGCCGCATCTTCACAAGCTTGTGGGCACCGACCAGGAAAGCCATAAAAACGGCTCCCTTTCAAAGGTACTTCTTTTCGTAATGGCAATAGCAATACATAACCTCCCCGAGGGTATTGCGGCGGGCGTTGGCTTTGGCTCGGGCAACAATGCCGAGGCGCTAATAATCGCAGGCGGCATCGCACTTCAGAATATCCCCGAGGGAATGGTAATTATAGGCCCCATGCTTGCGGCGGGTGTAAGCCCCAAAAGAACCTTTGTATGCGCAATGCTTACAGGCGTTGTTGAAATAGTGGGCACTCTTATCGGCTACTTTGCCGTTACGATATCGCAGGCAATACTCCCCTTTGCACTTGCCTTTGCGGGCGGTACGATGCTTTACGTAATAAGCGACGAGATGATTCCTGAAACTCACCACGATAACGCGCGCGGCGCAACCTACGCCCTTCTTGTGGGCTTTTCGGTAATGCTTGTAACCGACGTACTTTTAGGATAAAACAAAAAAGCGACTCGTAAGAGTCTCTTTTTTTATGAACTCTTTAAAAACTCCGGCTCGGATTTATAAACACAAACGGGTGTACCGTGCTCAATTGCAACTACCTTTCCGTTTGAAAGCTTATATGCCATTATCTCCGTAACAGAGCCGTTTGCGGAAATATAGCTTGTATATGCCGCCTTCGCGTCGTTCATCGCAAAAGTGCTTTGCACCCTTTAATAAGGTGGCCTGATGCGGGAGTAAGCGCCGCTACCAGAACCACTATTGCAACAATAACTGCAAGCTTTGATGTGATAACCGTTTTTTTCTTCATTGTTTCGTCCTTTCAGAAGCTATTGACTAATTAAATCATAAAATTTCTTACAGTTCAATTAAAAAACCACCCTCAAAAGGGTGGTTTTGCTTTACTTTTTCTTTATATCGTGTCTTACAATTCCAAGCACTATTGAAATAAGGCTTAACACCTCGCAGATAATTGCGCCTATTGCAACGGTTGCAACGTTGTAGATAAGCCACGAGGGAGAGCTTATAAGCCCCATCAGACGAATTGAGCGTGAGTTATCCTTGCTGTAACCAAGCGTCATTGCAGTAAGACCGACAACGGGTAAAATTTCAATTAACGCATTGAATAAGGTGAAATCCTTTGAAAAAACGGTAAAGGTGGCAATATAAGAAAGAACGTAAATCACGATGAATCCTGCAATCCAGGCGGGGTGGTCGGCATTTAGCTTTTTCTTATCGTAGAAGATAACACCTCTTACGGTGTCAACCGCATTTAAAATTCCGCCGGTAAAGGCGCCAAGCATAAAAAAGCTTATTGCAAAGAGAGTTGAACCGAACAGATGGCAAACTATAACCGATTCTCTCTTTTTAAACTGATATGCAAGAATATTAAACGCCATGGCAACAATGCCAATTATCTGTGCTGCAATATCCATTTAAATCAGTTCTCGCCGTATTCAGCTATGTAGGGTAAGGTTCTGTACTGCTCGCCGCAGTCAAGACCGTAGCCGATTACGAAATAATCGGGAATTGTAAAAAGGGAAATATCGGAATTGAAATCAACAACACGCCTTGAGGGCTTGTCAAGAAGGGTAACGACCTTGAGTGAAAGGGGGTTGCGCGATTTGAGCATTTCGGTAACCTTTTTAAGGGTTCTGCCGGTATCAATAATATCCTCAACCAGAATAACGTGATATTCCGAAATGTCCTGCAAAATATCAAGCAAAATCTTAACGTTGCCCGAGGAAACGGTAGAGCTTCCGTAACTCTTTGCGCACATAAACGAAACCTCGCAGGGAACGGTGATCTCGCGGCAAAGGTCTGCCATAAAAATAAAGGAGCCTGTTAAAATGCCAACAACAAGCAAAGGCTTGCCCTCGTATTCCTTGTTTAAATCGGCGGCAACCTCCTTGATTCTGCTTTTGATTTCCTGTTCTGAAATTATTACTCTTTTGATTTTTGAATTATAGCTGTCCATAATCGTGCGTCCTTTTGTAAGTATATTTATAATTATACGATTTTTTATCAGAAAAAGCAACATAAAAAAGAAAAAAAGACAGCCTAAACACTGTCTTTTTTAAGAAAATCAATATCAAAATTATTTGCCGAGGTTGATGCTTATTCCGCTGTTGCTGCTGTCACCGTTGTTTACGCTGATATAAGGAGTCAAGCGCTCTGCGATTTTCAAAACGGGCATTGACTGAATATAAACCTTTCCGGGTCCGGTGATTTTTGTGTTAAAAATTCCTTCGCCGCCAAAAAGCACGTTCTTAAAGCCCTTAACGGTTTCAATTTGCATGGTGCAGCTTTCGCTCATTGCGGCAAGATAACCTGTGTCAACGATAATGCTTTCGCCTGCGGCAAGGGTGTATTCCTTGCAATGTCCGTCTATTTCAAGAAAAACCATGCCGTTACCGGAAATTTTCTGCATAATAAAGCCTTCGCCACCAAAAAGACCGCGTGAAAGCTTTTTATTAAAATGTACTGAAAGCTCAAGGCCCTTTTCCATTGCAAGAAAGCCGCGCTTCTGCACGATAATTGCGTTGCCCTCGGTAACCTCGTAGGGTATAATCGAGCCGGGGAAGGTTGATGCAAAGGCGATCATACCGCTTCCGCCCTCGGGGGTATATTCGTTAATAAAAATAGATTCACCCGAAAACATTCTGCCAAACGCCTTTTTAAAGCCGCCGCCCGAATTGGTCATCATTTTCATATTGGGGCTCATCCAGCTCATGGCTCCGCTTTCGGTGCAAAGAGTCTGGTTTTCCTCGGGATAGCAAATAACAACGGGAAGATGTCCGCCTTCTATTTCATATTTTATCATAATGTGCTCCTTTGCCTTTTTTTAAATTATAGCACAGATAAATGGAAAAAATCAATAAAAAATTGAAAAAATATATACTTTTTAAGAAATTTGTGGTATACTTTTAATTGCAAAAAGGACGTGGTAAATATGCTTAAGCATAACAGACTTCTTAAAATTATAATATCAGCATTTTTCATAGCACTTGCTTACGTAATGCCGTTTTTAACGGGACAAATACCCGAAATAGGCTCAATGCTTTGCCCTATGCATATTCCTGTGATTCTTTGCGGATTTGTCTGTGGTTGGCCCTACGGTGTGTTGGTGGGCTTTATTGCCCCTCTTTTCCGTTCATTTGTAACGGGCGGCTTTCCTCCCATATTTCCCACTGCGATTGCAATGGCTTTTGAGCTTGCCTGCTACGGCGGAGTTGCGGGAATAATGCATAAGCTTTTTCCAAAGAAAAAAGGCTATATTTATCTTTCGCTTATTATCGCAATGATTGCAGGCAGAATAATCTGGGGACTTGCAATGATTGCCTGCCTTGGTATAAACGGCGGGACGTTTGGAATTGAGGCATTTTTTGCAGGTGCCGTAACAAACGCAATCCCCGGCATACTTCTTCAGCTTGTTTTAATTCCCGTATTGGTAATGATAATTGAAAAAATCAACGTTTTTAAAGAAAATTAATCGGAGAATCAGATGAAAACCGAAATAAAAGCACATTTGGAAAAATATCCCCAAATGCAAGTTGAGGATATTTTCAAGCTGTTATATCAGGGAGTGTTTGGCTGCGAGCATCTTGCGGCGGCAGAAGAAACGGTAACAAAGCGCATTGAAGCCGAAGCGCTTTCGGATTTTTTAAAAAGAGAACCGTTTATTGAAAAGATAAGCCAAAATTACTCCCGCGTTTATTTGAATTGCTTAAACGAAGGAGTTTCAGTTAAAACTCTTGCAAAGCTTTTTATTCTTTCCGCACAAGGTGAAAAAGGAACGGTAACGGATTTGGAGAAAAATCTCAATGCGGCTAAAGAGGTAATTGCAACCGAAAAAACCGCAATATCGTTAAGCGAGATTGAAGCAGGCGTTTGCAAATGGAAGGAAGATGGCTACCCACCGATCAGCCATTCGGATATCTACAAAAGCGCCTATAATCCCGCTTACCGCGTCGTTTCAAACAAGCTTGTTCCGTTTATTCCCGTCTTTTCGAAAATCGACTCATTGCCCAAAGAAAAGCCTTTAATAATTGCAATAGAAGGCGGCAGCGCAAGCGGAAAAACCACCCTTGGGAAAATGCTTAAAGAAATTTTTTACGCCACCGTTTTCCACGTTGACGATTATTTTTTAATGCCTCATCAGAGAACAAAGGAAAGGCTTGCTGAAATCGGCGGCAACTTTGACAGAGAACGGCTTTTAAATGAAATACTCATTCCCGTTAAAAACGGCGAAACGGTAAATTTCAGCAGATTTGATTGCAAAACACAGTCGCTTATGCCACCTGAAACGGTAAAGCCTCAAAGAATAACGGTAATCGAGGGAGCCTATTCAATGCACCCTGAGTTAAGAGAATTTTACGACCTCACCGTATTTCTCGATATAGATAAGGAGCTTCAAAAAGCACGGGTAACGGCGAGAAACGGAGAAATGGCATCACGCTTCTTTAACGAATGGATACCCCTTGAGGATAGTTACTTTGAAGAGCTTGATATAAAGAAAAAATCAGATATTATAATAAAAATAGGAGAGTAATGTAAAATGGTTAAAAAATTTTTATTGATCCTTACCGTCGTTGTAATGCTTTTACCGTTTGCCTCCTGCGGAGCAAAGCCCGCATTGGCAGACTACGTAGTAACCTACGGCGCGGGTGAGAAAAAGGTGGCAGAGCTACTTGTAGAAAAAATCAAGGAAAAGACGGGTATTGCTCTTGAGCTTGTGGCAGAAAACGCCGTAAACAGCGAGCTGGTGATCTCCGTGAATGCAGATGAGCTCGGAAGCTTCGATGGCACCCTTGGATACGACGACTTTACCGTATATACCGAGGGCAAAGGCCTTCACGTTGTCGGCGGCTCCGACTACGCAACGAAGACGGCAATTACAAGGCTTGTAAAGCTGATGAGTCCCAATCCCGCCGAATTTGACGTGGCAAAGCTTTCACTTTCCTACGCATTACCGTCGAGAGAGGAATATATCCAAAATCCCGAAAAGCTTGCACTCCATTGGGAATCGGATTTCGAAACACCATCGTGGATGCTGGATTTTGAAGAAAAATACAGAGCGATGACAGACGTTGACGGAAGACTTATCTCGTGCTTACACCGCGGAGAAGCAGTCTATTATCCCGAAAACTCAATAGAGGGAATAATAAGTGCGATATATATGGGCGGCGATATGATAGAGATCGACCCGCGCCTTACCAAAGACGGAGTTTTCGTCTTAATGCACGATGAAACCCTCGGCCGCACCACAGACGTCTATTCAAAGGTCGGTAAAAACGGATTGCCATCAACGGTAAATATAAGCGATTGGACCTATGAGCAGCTTATGCAGCTGAACTTAAAGGATGCAAGCGGAAACGTCACACCTTATAAGATACCCACCCTTGAGGAGGCCATAAAGGTCTCTGCAAACCGAATTTTCATAAGACTTGACGTCAAGGGTCCCACGGGAAGCGATCTTCCGTTTTGGGATTTTGAAAAGGATATCTGGCCGCTTCTGGAAAAATATAACTGTCACTCAACCGTGCTTTATACCTGGCAAAAATTTTTCCGTGCAGACAGCTTTAAGCTTGTAAAGAAATACCGTGACCTTTCGGAGAAAGCCTCGGGAAAAGCAATGCTTGGCTTTTTGAATAACAAAACCACGGCAGATGATGCACTTAATGTTATCGAAAATCACGATCTTGCTTATGCAATGAGACTCACCTTCAATTTAAGCGAATTCGGCTACAATACCTTCCTTTCCGAAAATAAGGACAGGCTTGATGGCTTTAAGGGCAAAATAAGAATTTATGCCGACGTTCACAACACAAACGCGAAATATCCGCAAAACAAGGAATCTTACGAGCTTTACGAAACGCTTTATAACGCGGGAATAAACATTCAGCTTGCAGACAAAAGTATCCTGATATGCAAATACGTTGCGGAAAACTTCACCGCAACGAAGTAAATCAAAAACAAAAAAGCTATCCCCTTGGCGTGATACTCTTAACGGAGTATCACGCCGGTTTTATTCGCCTTTGGCGAGCTGTATTGCTACACAGTGATATTCGGCTTGCGACGAGTGATATTCGCTACGCGAGTTCCATGGGCGAATAGAATATCACTGAAGCCGCAAGGCTTCAATATCACTATCGCGATTAGTGATAATATCACTCCGACGAAGTCGGAATATAACTCTTGTTTTCTCTGCCGATTTGTGTTATAATGAAACCAACGAAAAGGCTCCCTCCGAGAGGAAGCCTTTGGGTGCGCGCAACCTTAGGGGGATGGGCTTTGCCTGATGTCTTTGTAATACAAAGGCGAAACTTGCGATAAACAGAACGATAAATAGGAATTTGACGAGGTCAATATGAAAGACGAATGCATTATCTGCGGTTCGCCGCTGAAATATTTAGAAAATGATGAGCTGATGGAATGCGCCATCTGCCATAAAAAAGAAAATAGCAAAACTGCTTGTGTAAAAGGCCACTATGTGTGCAACGAGTGCCACACACAAGGAATGGATAACATTATAGGAGTATGTCTTGCCGAAAGCTCGAAGAATCCTATAGAGATCATTAAGAAACTGATGGCACTTCCGTTCTGCCATATGCACGGCCCCGAGCATCACGTGATGGTAGGTTCGGCGTTACTTACTGCATATAAAAACGCAGGCGGTGATATTGACCTTGTGAAAGCACTTTCGGAAATGCAGGCAAGAGGAAAGAAGGTTCCCGGCGGTGCTTGCGGATTTTGGGGAGCTTGCGGTGCAGGCGTGAGTGCCGGAATGTTCGTGTCCATTGTGACAGGCTCAACACCTCTCGCAAACGAAGCATGGGGTTTATCGAACAAGATGACCTCCTCTGCGCTTGGCGCAATAGGTGAGGTTGGCGGCCCCCGTTGCTGTAAGCGTGATTCTTACATATCCATCATCAAAGCCGTGGAGTTTGCAAAAACTTATCTCGGCGTAGAAATGGAACTTGGAGATATCAAGTGCGTGCACTCAAAGCAGAACAATCAGTGCATTGGTTTGAGGTGTCCGTTCAGATGAAAAAGAAAATAGCGTTTATCTGTGTTCATAACTCTTGCAGAAGTCAGATTGCCGAAGCTCTCGGAAAGCACTTGCGTGGTGATGAGTTTGACTTTTACTCGGCTGGTACGGAAACGAAACCACAGATCAATCAAGATGCGGTACGGCTAATGAAGAAGCTTTACGGCATCGATATGGAGCTGACACAGTTCAGCAAAACCATCGACAAGATGCCGCAACCCGACATTGCAATCTCAATGGGCTGTGACGTTGGATGTCCCTACATCGGCAGAGCTTTCGATGATGATTGGGGCTTGCCCGATCCAACGGGAAAGAACGATGCGGATTTTATTGATGTCATCAAGGAGATTGAGTCGCACATAAAAAAATATACGATAAACAAATTCCAATTTATCAAACAGTACAACAAGCCCCGGCAGACTTAAAAATCTGTCGGGGCTAATTATTTGTTTACTACGGAGCAATTTTGCGCGATTGTTCAAATCAAATTAAGATTTCTCCGATAAGAACATTACGCTTTCGGGATAGCTTTTTTAATTTGTAAAAGCTTACACATTGAGCCTGTTGCTCTTGCTTTTTACTACCTGCAGGATAACGGGAACTGCGATAAGCACAAGACCGATAATGTCGGTAACGAGTCCGGGATAGATAAGAAGCAATCCACCTGCGGCGCTTAAAATTCTTTCATACCAACGCATATTGGTAATGAAATATCCCTCGAGCGATGCAGATACCGCGAATATTCCTATAAACGAGGTGATGCAGATGAGGATAACCTCGGGGACGTTTGTGTCAATAAGAAGCATTGCGGGGTTTAAAGCAAAAACGTAGGGGACGATAAACGCGCCTATTGCAAGCTTCGTTGCGGTAAACGCCGTTTTCATCGGGTTTGCCTGTGCAATCGCGGCACCTGCATAAGCGGCAAGTGCAACGGGGGGAGTGAGGTCGGCAACGATGCCAAAATAGAAAACGAAGAAATGAGCCGCAATGGGAGGAATGCCAAGCGTTACGAGAATGGGAGCACAGGTTGCCGCCATAATACAGTAGTTTGCGGTGGTGGGAACGCCCATGCCCAAAACAATGCAACAAAGCATAGTAAGGAAAAGCGCAATGATCTTTGCGTTTCCTGCAATTGAAATAATGCCGTTAAAGAGCATAAATGCAAGACCTGTTGTGCTTATAAGTCCTGCTACGATACCTGCAACACCGCAGGCAGCGGCAACAGCAATCATGCCCTGACCGCCTGCCGCCAAGGCTTCTAAAAATCTCCTCGGGGTAATGCGGTTTTCTTTGTTAAACAAGCTTACAACGGTTGCGGCTACAATAGCAATAGCAGCGGCGTAAGCAATGGAATAGGTGCTTGTGCCAACAAGATAAATAAGAAGAAGGAGAGGGAAAAGAAGGTAAGATTTTATCAAAAGGGGCTTTAACTTGGGAAGCTCTTCCTTTGTAAGACCTTTAAGACCCATCTTCTTTGCCTCGAGATGAACGGCAATGAAAACGCCTGCAAAATACAAAACTGCGGGAAGAATTGCTCTTACAACAATATTGGAGTAAGGTACGCCGATTGTTTCTGCCATAAGGAAAGCGGCGGCACCCATAATGGGAGGCATTATCTGACCGCCTGTTGAAGCGGAAGCCTCTGCCGCGGCGGCAAACTCAGGCTTGTAGCCTGTGCGCTTCATAAGAGGAATGGTAACTGCGCCGGAGCCAACGGTATTTGCAACCGACGAGCCCGAAACCATACCCTCAAGAGCCGATGCAACAACCGCAACCTTTGCGGGACCGCCCGAAAAACGGCCAACAAACGCATTGGAGATCTTAATAAAGAAGTCTGCAATGCCGGTGCGTTCAAGAAAAGCGCCGAAAATAATAAATACAACTATGTATTTCGAGCAAACGTTGATGGGCGTTGCAAGTATGCCTTCCTTTGAATAAAAGAGAGTTCTTACAACCTCGGTAATTCTTGCAAAATAGTTAGGGTTTGTTGAGCCCCAAATAAGAGCGTAAACCAAAAGCACGCCGGCAACAACCAAAATCGGAATACCAACGCTTCTTCTGCAAAGCTCTGCAAGACACAATATACCGATAATACCGATAAAAACCTCAAGTGTGGTAATCTTATAACGTGAAACTATCGTTGCCGCGTTAATGCAGTAGTAAATAAACGAGCCTGTGCCGAGGGTCATAAGCAAAACGTCATACCACGGAATGTAGTTTACCCTTTGCTTCCCTTTTTTGACAGGGAAAACGATAAAGCCAAGGAAAACTATAAACGCCATAAAAGAGGTAAGACGGATTTCGTCAAGCCAGGTTGCAAAAAGGGTAACGTAAAGACAAAACACCGAGAAAGAAGCAAGAAGCGCAGTGACGATCCATTTCGGAGCGCCCTCCCAGATTCTTACGTTTGATTCGCGGTCAAATTTTTTCATTACGTCATCAACCGACATGACCTCTGTGGCTTCGGATTTGATTTTTTTCTTAAAAAGAGCCATAGCTGCCTCCTTGAGAAGATTATGAAAAAATGGCTGAAGTGTTATCCCCAGCCATTTTCAATAAACCTGTTATGGGATTACTGTGAAACTACGGTAATTCCTTGTTCAGCAAAATATTTTGCTGCGCCCTTGTGGAAGGGAACGGTAATGCCTTCGGTTGCATTTTCCAAAGAAAGCTCTGCGCCCTTTGCGTGAGCTGCGGTGATGTCAGCAACGTTATCGAAGATAGCCTTGGTAATGTTGTAAACGTCCTCCTCAGAAGCAGTTGCGCTTACGATAAGGGTGGCCTTAACGGTAACGGTGGTAATCTCCTCGGTCTGACCGTTGTAAGTGCCTGCGGGGATTTTGTAAACGCTGTAGAAGGGAGAAGACTGCAAGAGGGTAGATGCGATTTCGCCATCAATGTTGATGAGGAATGCCTTGCCGCTGGTGTAGAGCTCCTGAATAGCGGGAGTGGGAGCGCCTGCAACAACGAAAGCAGCGTCGATCTTCTTATCGGTAAGGTTATCAGCCGAATCTGCAAAAGACTGATACTGAGGAATGATATCGTTTTCGGTAAGACCTGCAGCGTTGAGAATGTCGATAGCGTTGAAGTAAACGCCCGAGCCTGCAGCGCCGATAGAAACCTTTTTGCCTCTGAGGTCAGCAACTGTCTTGATCTCGGGGTCGGAGGTAACGAGCTGAACTGCCTCGGCGTAAAGACCGCCGATTACGCGGAAGCTGTCAATAGCGCCCTCGCTCTCAAAGGAACGGGTGCCTGCCCAAGCGTAAGACATAACGTCAGACTGAACGGTGCCAAGCTGATAGTTACCTGCATCAATACCGAGAATGTTAGCTTTAGAGCCGTCGGTAGAAACAACGTTAACGGTAATGCCGGTTGTCTTTTTGATCTGATTACCGAGAATGCCTCCGTAACCGTAGTAGGTGCCTGCAGTGCCGCCGGTGCCCATGGTCATCATGGAGCCGCCGCATGAAGCGAGCGAAAAGATAGTGGCAACTGCCAATAACAATGCAATTATTTTCTTCATAATTATTCTCCTATAAAATATATTATCATATATTATACAAAAAAATTCTCAATAATGCAATAGTAATATCCATTATTGTTGCAAATATCTTCAAAAAACGCCATTTTAAAAAGATA
>JAZRNU010000130.1:0-4196 GCA_045648325.1 Eubacteriales bacterium
ATCGTTCAGGGCCTTGCGGAGTTTTTACCCATTTCAAGCTCGGGACATCTTGTTCTTGCGCAGCAGATTTTCGGTCTTTCCTACAACGAGGCGGAAAATCTTGCGTTTGACGTTTTTCTTCATTTCGGCACTCTCGTTGCCGTAATTATCGTTTTCAGAGCTACCGTGTGGGGACTCATAAAGGCATTCTTCTCATCGGTAAAAAAGATTTTTACGGGAAAATACAGCTTTAAAACGGCGGAAAAATATGAGAAAATGCTTGTTTTTCTTATAATTTCCATTATTCCTCTTTTCTTCGTTCTTCTTGTAAAGGATAAGATCGAGGCACTTTTTGCAAGCAGTCTTGCAGTTGGCATTTTGCTCATTCTCACCTCGGGACTTTTAATTCTCTGTGACCGCTTTTCAAAGGGCTCAATAACCTGTGAAAACGCAAAGCTCAAGCACCCGCTTATTATAGGTCTTTTCCAGGCGGTTGCAACGCTTCCCGGCATTTCACGCTCGGGCGCTACCATCACGGGCGGTCTGCTTTGCGGCTTTGACAAGGCGTTTGCCATTGAATTTGCATTCGTTATGTCTATTCCCGCAGTGCTCGGTGCAAATATCCTTACCATTTTTGACGTTTTGGAAACGGGCATGGAAACTCCCTTTATCTACTGCATTATCGGCGCAGTCGTTGCCGCAGTCGTGGGTGTTTTGGCAATCTGGCTTGTTAAGCTCATTTCCGAGAAAAATAAATTCTTCATCTTTTCAATCTACTGCGCAGCGGTTGGACTTTTCGCGGTAATCTGGTCGATTGTGAGATAAAGTTAAAAATTTCTTTCGTTGAAAGTCAGGTGTTTAAATGGCTAAAGCAAAAAATTCTTCAAAAAACAACAGCCGTAAAAAGAAGGCGGCAGAGGCGCCAAAGAAAAACCTCGGCGCACAGATAACCGGTATTTCCCTCTTTTTCCTTGCCATTGCATTTGTTGCCGTGTTGTTTTTCGATATCGGTGCGGCAGGCGCATGGATAAAAACGGCTCTTCTGGGACTTTTTGGTTTTCCCTCTTACCTTTTGCCGATAGTTATGGTTGTAAGCGGCGTTTACGCTGTTTTTCCCAAAACGGCAAGACGTGCCGTTAAGCTCGTTTCGGGTGCCGTTATGTTTATTTCGCTTTGCGCAATCTTCTCTTTATTTGCAACAGGCGGAATCGACTCCTCTTCCCTTTCGGCGTTGCTTTCTTCCCTTTTTAACGTTTCAAACGAAAATCTGTTTTCTGGCGGCGTTATAGGCGGAATTATAGGCTACCCTCTTTCAAGCGGCATCGGCGCCGTGCTTTCGGCGCTTATCTTTATATTCGCCGCGGTGGTTTCTCTCGTTTTGTATTTTGACATTTCCGTTGCCGCTATAATTTCAAAGCTTTGGGATAAAATAAAGGCAAGAAACGCGGCGAAAAAGGAAGAAAAGAAGGAAACCGAAAAGAAAGCAAGGGAGTTTGACTTTTCTGATGAAAAGCCCAAAAAGGCTTATCCCGTTTCCGACGTAAATATAGATATTCCTATTGACGAGCCCGATGAAAAGCCCAAAAAGGCAAAGAAAAAGAGAAGCGCTATTGATATTCCCGTTTCCGATGACGAGCCTCCCTTTGAGCCCGATTCTCACGTTGCGGATAATTTTTCCGTTTCACCTCCCTTTTCACCCGTTGCCTCGGTTTTGCCCGAGGAAACCGAAAGGATAACCGTTACTGCCGAGGAAAAGGCAAAGATGATAAACGAAATCGAGGCATCGGCAAAGCTTGAAAAGCCTGCCGAAAAGCCCTACCGTTTTCCGCCCATTACCCTTCTTACAAAGGGTAGCGCAGAAAACATCGACGCCACCGCAGAAATGCGCCAGATGGCGGATAAGATAGTTTCAACCCTTGCTTCGTTTGGCGTTGAAACGAGAATTACCAACGTTTCAAGAGGTCCCTCGATTACGAGATTTGAGCTTGTTCCCGGTATGGGCGTTAAGATAAGTAAGATTGCAAACCTTTCAAACGACCTTGCTCTTGCCCTTGCCGCAAGCAGAGTAAGAATCGAGGCTCCCATTCCCGGCAAGGCCGCAATCGGCATTGAGGTTCCCAACAAAAACAAAACCACCGTTTATATGCGCGAAATAGTTGCAAGCCGTGAATTTTCAGAGTCAAAAAGCTTTGTTACCGCGGCGCTCGGCAAGGATATTGGCGGCGGCTCGGTTATTATGGATATTGCAAAAATGCCTCACCTTCTTATTGCGGGTGCCACCGGCTCCGGTAAATCGGTTTGCATAAACGCCATTATCGTTTCGCTTATCTATAAGGCATCGCCCGATAAGGTCAAGCTCATTATGATCGACCCCAAGATGGTTGAGCTTTCCGATTACAACGGCATTCCCCACCTTATGATACCCGTTGTTACCGACCCCAAAAAGGCGGCAGGCGCACTCTGCTGGGCAGTTGCCGAAATGCAAAAGAGATATCAGCTTTTTGCCGATAACTCGGTAAGAGAGATATTCTCCTATAACGCTCTTGCGGAAACCGATCCCGATTTAGAGCCGCTTCCCCAGATAGTTATAGTTATAGACGAGTTAAACGACCTTATGATGACCGCCCCCAAGGAGGTTGAGGATTCTATCTGCCGTCTTGCACAGAAGGCAAGAGCCGCAGGTATGTATCTTATAGTTGCAACGCAGCGTCCCTCGGCAGACGTTATTACAGGCCTTATTAAAACAAACATTCCCTCGCGAATTGCCTTTGCGGTTGCAAGCCGTATCGACTCGGGCATCATTCTTGACCAGACGGGCGCCGAAAAGCTTATCGGTCAGGGCGATATGCTTTATCACCCCATGGGCTCGGATAAATGCATTCGCGCACAAGGCTGTTATATTCCCGATAAGGATATTGCCTCAGTTATCTCGTTTGTAAAGGAAAACAGCACCGCAAACTACGATGACAACGTTATGCGCGAAATCGAAAAGCAGGTTGAGGAGCGCGAAAAGGGCAAAAACGAAAAGGGCGGCGGCGCCTCAGGCGGCGACTCCGACCCGATGATAGATGACGCAATAGAAATTGCTATAGATGCAAGAAGCGTTTCAACCTCTATGCTCCAGCGCCGCTTGAAGCTCGGCTACGGCAGAGCCGCAAGAATAATCGACGAGATGGAGGAGCGCGGAATAGTAGGTCCTTCCGAGGGCTCAAAGCCCCGTCAGGTGCTTGTTACCAAGGCTGAATGGGCTGAAATTCAGATGCGTCAGGCAGATATTGCCGAAATGACAGAAAAAGTTTAATTTTAAAAAAGGATATGATAAAATGAGCGAATGCACACACAATTGCGAAACCTGCAGCTCAAACTGCGGATCTCGCGAAAAGCAAAGTTTAATTGAAAAGCCTCATCAGCTTTCAAACGTCAAAAAGGTTATCGGCGTTGTAAGCGGCAAGGGCGGCGTTGGTAAATCAATGGTTTCTTCCCTTCTTGCCGTAACGATGCAGCGTCGCGGCTTTAACACCGCAATACTTGACGCCGACGTTACCGGCCCCTCTATTCCCAAAATGTTCGGAGTAAAGGAAAAGGCAGAGGCAGACGCAACCGGCATCTACGCGGGAAAAAGCAAGACCGGTATTAAAATGATGTCTGTCAATATGCTTCTTGAGGACGACACCGATCCCGTTGTCTGGAGAGGCCCCGTTATTGCAGGCGCCGTAAAGCAGTTCTGGACCGACGTAATCTGGGACGACGTTGACTATATGTTCGTTGATATGCCTCCCGGAACCGGTGACGTTCCCCTTACCGTTTTCCAGTCTCTTCCCGTTGACGCTATCGTTATAGTAACATCTCCCGCAGAGCTTGTTTCTATGATAGTTGCAAAGGCCGTTAAGATGGCTCGTCTTATGAATATTCCCGTTTTGGCAATCGTTGAGAATATGAGCTATTTCAAATGCCCCGATTGCGATAAGGAATACGATATTTTCGGTAAATCGAAGATCGCCGAAACTGCCGCATCATTCGGAATTGACGTTTTCTCAAGAATGCCCATTGATCCCCGTCTTGCAGGTGCTGCCGACAAGGGTGCAGTTGAGCTTTTTGAGGGCGATTGGCTTGAATGCGTTGCCGACGCCATTGAAAAGGTAAGTCGGATCGTAGCCATGTCGTTCTGTGAGCCAAGGAGTTGAACAACTTGCTTGTCTTCCTAAGCCCGCTTGGCC
>JAZRNU010000131.1:0-23003 GCA_045648325.1 Eubacteriales bacterium
CCGCGGGTTATTCAACTCGTCTCAAAGAATTTCTTTTGAGACGGGTTTTTTGTTTTATTCAAATTCGTAACCATTAACAAATCTGTCGGCACGAAAGGAGATAATAAAATGGATTACAGTTTGAAAGAGGTCGCAAGAAGAATTAAAGATCTCAGAGAAGCAAAGGGCTACACGCAGGAAGAGCTTGCAAGGCTTACCGGCGTGTCGGCAGATGATTATAAGGCGCTTGAGGCAGGCGAGGCAGATTTCAGCTTTACCTTTATTTACAAATGCGCACACGCCTGCGGCGTTGAGGTTGTTGACCTTCTTGAAGGCACCAGCACCACCCTTACCTCTTTTGAAATAGCAAGAAAGGGCGAGGGCGTTAAGATAGTAAAGCAAAAGGGCTATGTTTACAATAACCTTGCTGCAAAATTCAAGGGCAAGCTTGCAGAGCCATTCTTTGTAAAATTCCCCTATCTTCCCGAGGAGCAAAACGCTCCCATTCAGTTAAGCTCTCACAACGGTCAGGAGTTTGACGTTATTGTAAAGGGCTCCTTGAAGGTTCAGGTCGGCAACCACGTTGACGTCTTGAACGAGGGCGATTCCATCTTCTACAACAGCCTTATTCCCCACGGAATGATAGCCGTGAGCGAGGGAGGCTGTGAATTCAACGCCGTTGTTCTCAATCCGCAGGACGGCGAGGTAAACGTCGCATATCCCGAGGGTCCCGTTGTTACCAAGGCAGAGGTAGCAGAGAAGGTTGAAAACAAAACCGTTGCCGATGATTTCATCACCTCCGAATACGATGAAAACGGCGTATTTTCGGGCATCTCCTTCAAAAACGATGATAAATTCAACTTCGCATTCGACTGCGTTGACGCCATTGCAAAGAAAAACCCCGATAAGCTTGCGATGATGTGGGTTGGAAACGATAAATCCGAGAGAAGACTTACCTTCTCCGATATGAAGAAATATTCGGCAAAGACCGCAAACTATTTCGAATCGCTCGGCATCAAAAAGGGCGATACCGTAATGCTCGTGTTAAAGCGCCATTATCAGTTCTGGTTCTGTATGCTTGCGCTTCATAAAATCGGCGCAATTGCAATTCCCGCAACAAATCAGCTCGTTGAACACGATTTTGAATATCGCTATAAGGCAGCAAGAGTTAAGGCTATCGTCTGCACCGCCGACGGCGACGTTTCAAACGAGGCTGAAAAGGCAGCAAATGCTTTCCCCGATATGGTAAAGGTTTTGGTTGGCGGCAAAAAAGAGGGCTGGCACGATTACAACGTTGAAATGGAGCGCTTCAGCACCCATTTCGAGCGCACCGAAAATACCCCTGCAGGCTCCGATCCCATGCTTATGCTCTTTACCTCGGGCACAACGGGTTACCCGAGAATTGCAACCCACTCCTATAAATACGCTCTCGGCCACTATCCCACCGCAAAGCATTGGCATAACGTTGATCCGAACGGTCTGCATTTTACCATCTCCGATACCGGCTGGGGCAAGGCACTTTGGGGCAAGCTTTACGGTCAGTGGCTTTGCGAGGCGGGAATCTTTACCTACGATTTCGACCGCTTCCGCTCGGAGGATATTCTTCCTCTGTTCAAGCAGTACGGCATAACCACATTCTGCGCACCTCCCACGATGTACCGCTTCTTTATAAAGGAAGACCTCTCGAAATACGACCTTTCCTCGATAAAATATGCAACCACAGCGGGCGAGGCGCTTAATCCCGAGGTATTCAATCAGTTCAAAAAGGCAACGGGCCTTACCATAATGGAGGGCTTTGGTCAGACCGAAACCACCCTTTCGATTGCAAACTTTGTTGGCACCACTCCCAAAATCGGCTCAATGGGCAGACCCAGCCCCCTTTACGACGTTGTTGTGCTTGATCCCGACGGCAACGAGTGCAAAACTGGTGAGGCAGGCGAAATCTGCATAAGAACCTCTGAAAAGGTTCCTTGCGGACTCTTTATCGGCTACTATCTCGACGAGGAGAAAACGAATGAAGCGTGGCACGACGGCTACTACCACACCGGCGACCAGGCAACCATGGACGAGGACGGCTACCTCTGGTACGTAGGAAGAATAGATGTCGTTATCAAATCCTCCGGCTACCGCATAGGCCCGTTTGAGATCGAAAGCGTAATAATGGAGCTTCCCTACGTTCTTGAATGCGCAATCACCCCCGTGCCCGACGAGGTAAGAGGACAGATCGTTAAGGCAACGATAGTTCTTACCAAAAACACCGAAGGCACCGACGCCCTCAAAAAGGAAATTCAGCAATACGTAAAAACACACACCGCGCCCTACAAATATCCCAGAATTGTTGAGTTCGTAACCGAGCTTCCCAAAACGATAAGCGGCAAGGTCCGCCGCGTTGAGATACGCAAAAAGGATATGGAAAAGGCAAACGGCTAAAAATTTAAATCCACCCGAAAGGGTGGGATTGAATTTTTTGTTGCTTTTTTGAAAAATATATGGTAAAATTAAAATAAGAAAACCTCAAAATCAAATTTACTTTTGAAAGAGAGTGGTTTTATGACGAAGGAATATATTGATAAGTTGCCGGGCCGTTGGGTTTCAACCCACCGAATTTTTTACCTTTTGATCATCTTTTTGTTTATCACGGCAACCTCCTTGATCGTTCTTTTCGCCTCTGCGGCAAGACAATCGGAGAAATACGCTTCTCCCGACGATATCGAAGTGGTTAAGATCACCGAGAGCATAAGAAAAAAAGGAACCATCGTAGAGATATATCTGCGCCATGAGGACGGATATAAAATAACCGAAGCGGAGATATTTGAAACCAAAAAGGGCAAGGAAATACGCGTTGTCGTAGATAAAGAGGCTTCTGACGAAGGTAAAAGCCATTGTGAAACCTTTTATGTTTACAGTCCCGATTTCTCGGTTTATTTGTGCGGCAACGGCGAGCCGAAGCTTATTTACGAAATAAATCCAAAATAAAAAGAACCGCATCGAAAGATGCGGTTCTTAATTTTTTTATTCACTCAAAAGAGCCCTTAGCTTTTCTTCAATCGACCTTTTGTCAAACACGGATATCTTACCCTGAACGTAGCTTTCCTTGCCGCCGCCCTTGCCCGCAAATGAGGAGTTTAGCGCCGCGGCAAACTCTCTTCCGCGATTTTCCAAAGAAGCGGCAACGTAAAGAGCGCCGTCCTCGCATTCCGAAACGAGAATAACGTTTTTATAGCCCTTTTCGGTAAAGGAGTTTGCCAAAAAACGAAGGCTGTCGTAAGAGGCACCGCTTAAAAATCCGTAAACCGATTGGCCTATTTCGGTGCTTTTGCATTTCAAAAGGGCAATTTCGTTTAAAAGTGCCTCGTTTTGAGCCTTTTGCTCTGCCAAAGCCTCACCAAGACGGCAAACCGCCTCAAAAACGCCCTCTCTCTTTGCCGAAAGCTTGCCCATAAGCTGCTTGTTTGCAGCGTGCAAAAAGGCGTAGTCGTAATAAGCAAAAAGACCTGCAGTCATCTCAATTCGCGTGCCGCCCTTAAAGGGGCAAAAATCAAGAATTTTAATAACTCCCGCCTCGCCGCTTCTCTTTAAGTGGGGCGCACAGCAGGCGCAGACGTCAACGCCCTCAATGGTAACTATGCGAAGCCCCTCGGTAATATCAAGCTTGCTTCTGTAATCGAGATTTTTCGCTTCCTCCCTTGTGGCGAAGGAAACGGTTATAGCTGCGTTTTTGTAAATGGCCTCGTTTGCCTTTTTTTCAATCATTGCAATATCTTTTTCGTTAAGCGGACCCGAAAAATCAACCGTCATAGTCCTTTCACTCATGTGAAAGCCGGTGTTGTCATAACCAAACTCCGCGTGAACAACTCCCGAAACGATATGCTCTGACGTGTGGCTTTGCATCTTCAAAAATCGGGGCTCCCAATCAATAGAGCAGGGAACCTCCTTGCCCTCATTGATTTCGGCGGCGGTTTTGTGGTAAATAACGCCGTCCTTTTCCTTAACCTCCAAAACGGCAACGCCGTCAATGAATCCCGTGTCGGAGGATTGTCCGCCGCCCTCGGGGAAAAATGCGGTGCGGTCAAGCACCGTCAAAAAGGCGTCGCCCTCCTTCGTTGACGAAATAACGCGGGCGTAAAATTCCTTGCAATATGAATCAATATCGTAAAGACGTACAGTCATACCGAATGCTCCTTAAAGATAACCGTTTTCAAAATTGAATTCGGTTGTCATAAAATTATAAATATCCTCGTTTTTTTCAAAAAGAGAAAGGGCAAGAGTGAGCTTTGAATAATAAAGCTCTGCGGTTGCTCCGTAAAGAAAAGTTGCGTTGCCGCTTTCGGAAACGGTTTTTGCCGAAAGATAAATTTCACCGCTTTCCTTTGCGGGCGCAAAATAAAAGGGAATGCCTTTTTCGCGGCAACGGCTCAAAAGGCAGTTGACCGAAGACACACCGTTTCCGTTTGCGTTTGCGGTGCCCGAATGATAACACCCGTGAAGCACGGCGCCAAAGCGGCTTAAATCAAAGGCCGAGTAGTCGATTTCGGGGTAGGGGAGAATAAAAAGCACCTTTCTCTTAAAGGAAAAACCGTTGGGAATTAAAATTTCCTTGCGTTTTTCGCTTGGAAAACGCTCGTTTATTTCTTCAATTACCGCCTTTGAAATATCTGAAATATCAATTTCTCCGGCACTTTCAAAATCCTCGGTGTAGCTTGCACACTGCTTTAAGCGGGAAGCTAAATGAAGCATCATTTTGCCGTTTGAAATATTTTTGTAGCAAACGTAAACGTTTGGCGAAATGCCGTTTACAATGCAATCAAGTGCCGATTTGAAGTTGTCGTTTCCGTTTGCCCTCTTGCTTGAAAGAGGCGCGTTGCTTGAAACGAAAAAAACGGGAACATCGGTTTTTGAAAGCAAAAGCGAAAAAAGCGAGGCGGTGTAGCCAAGGGTATCGGTGCCGTGAGCAATTATAACACCGTCGTAATTGCTTTCTAACGTCTTTTTTCTGTAAAGAGAGAAGATGGAATTCCAACCCTCGAAAGTCATATTTTCGCTTAAAATAAAGAGATTTTCGGTAACGTCAAAGGTAACGTCAAAGCAGGCGCGGCTTTTTTTAAAGCCTTCCACTAACGCCGCACCGCCCTCTTTTGTAACCGATAAAACTCCGTTTTCGTCGGCAGCGGAGCAAACGGTGCCGCCCGAAAGCAAAACGAGAATTTTTTTCATAATCTGCACCTTGCAAAAAACGGCGGTAGCAAAATACTTCCGCCGTTTATTTATTTTACTCTGCGAGCTTTTTCTCCAAAAGCTCCTTGATAACTGCGGGATCGCCCGCGCCGCGAAGCTCCTTCATGCAAGCGCCGAAGAGTGCCTGGGCGGCCTTCTGCTTGCCGCTCTTGAAGTCGGCAACCGCCTGCGGATTTGCCTCGATAGCCTTTGCGATAATAGCCTCGATAGCAGAGGTATCAACCTTTTTGTCAAGACCGTTTTCCTTGCAGTAGGAAACGGGGTCAACACCGTTTTCAATAACCTCAATAAGAACCTTTTTGCCTGCGTTTCTGTTTATTTTGCCCTCGGAAACCATCTTTATGATGTCTGCAAGCTTTTTGGGCTCAATATCTATTTCGGAAAGAGCCTTGCCGTCCTTTTTAAGAATACCTGCGCAATCGGTAACAACCCAGATTGCGGTATCCTTGAGATTGCAACCCATAGAAACAACGTCGTCAATAAGCTTTGCAATCTTTACGTTGGCAATGATAATTTCAATATCGTCCTCTTTGATGCCTGCGGCACGGTATTCCTCGGTCTTTTCGTCAACCGCAACGGGCTTTGCCGCCTTTATTTCCTCAAGCCACTCGTCATCAATAACGATGGGCATAAGGTTGGGATCGGGGAAATAACGGTAATCGGCCTCGGTTTCCTTGTTTCTCATTGCAAAGGTCTTGCCGCTTACGTCGTCAAAGCGTCTTGTTTCCTGAACAAGCTCCTCGGTGCCGTATTCAATAGCGTCAATGTGTCTTTGCGACTCGTAGCGGATAGCCTTGTCGATAGCGTCAAAGGAGTTCATATTTTTGATTTCGGTTCTCACACCGAATTCTTCGCTTCCCTCGGGACGTACGGAGATGTTAACGTCGCATCTCATTGCGCCCTCCTCGCATTCGGAAATTCCGCCTGCAATAAAGCTCGATTTGAGCTTATTGAGGTAGCTTACTACCTCCTCGGGGCTTCTGAAGTCGGGCTGCGTTACTATTTCGATAAGCGGAACGCTTGTGCGGTTGAAATCAACGAAAGAGGAGCTGCCGCCGTGAACGAGCTTGCCGGCGTCCTCCTCCATGTGTATCTGCTTTATGCGGATATCTCTTGTGCCGTCTGCGGTCTTAACGGTAACAAGACCGTTTACACAGATGGGGTGATTTAACTGGGTGATCTGATAAGCACAGGGAAGGTCGGGATAATAGTAGTTTTTCTTGTCGAAGGTGGTATAGCGGTTTATTTCGCAGTTGAGCATAAGACCTGCAGTAACGGCAAGCTCGACAACGCGCTTGTTCATTACGGGGAGCATACCGGGCATGCCCGAGCAAGCGGGACAAACACAGTCGTTAGGCTCCGAGCCCTTGCCGTGACCTCCGCAGGAGCAGAATATTTTTGAATCGGTTGAAAGCTCAACGTGAGTTTCAAGACCAATAACTATTTCGTAATTCATAATTATTTATCCTCCTTTGCGGCTTTTGCCAAGGAAAGAAGAGTTGCTTCGCCAAAGTGGTCGCTTAAAAGCTCAACGCCCGAAACGGCAAGAGCGGGAATACCGATAAGGTTTGCCACGGCGGTAAATTCGCTTTCAGCAAACACCTTCTGGAATGCTTCCTTAAGGTCGCCTACCTCAAAGCAAAGAGTAGAGCAGGTGGGGAGAATAACGGCGCTGTATTCCTCAAAGAGCTTTTTCATCTTTTCCATAATCACTCTGCGGATCTTAAGCGATTTTTCGTAGCAATCCTTGTAGCGGTTTTTCGAAAGAACGTCGGAGCCGTAGAGGATAACTGCCTTGGTAAGGAAGTTAAAGCCCTCGGTTCTCGAGTTTACGTAAAGATCGTCGATATTTTTATACTCGCTTGCGCGGTGACCGAATTTAACGCCATCGTAGCGGGAAAGGTTGTTGCAGGCTTCTGCGCACATTGCAATCTGGTATGCGGTGTTTGCCAAACCGAAAATATCAAGCGAAATCTCGCAAACCTCTGCGCCCTTTTCGGTAAGTGCCTTTGCAAATGCGGTGATCTCTGCCTTAACGGCATCGTCAGCCTTGTCAAAAAGCTCCTTTACAATGCAAACCTTTTTACCCGAAATATCTTTATCAAAGGAGTAATCAAGGGTAACGTCCTTAAGGCTTGTGCCGTCCTTTTCGTCGTGACCTGAAATAACTCCCATAATTTCGGAAATTTCTAAAATACCCTTGCCGTAAACGCCGATCTGTTCACCCGATGCGGCGGTTGAAATAACGCCGTAACGGGAAACGGTGCCGTAGGTGGGCTTAAGGAAGCAAATGCCCGATGCGGCGGCGGCACGTCTTGCCGAGCCGTTAACGTCAACTGCCAATGCGGCTTTGACCTCGCCTTTGGCAACTGCCTCTGCGGCGGCGCCCTTTATTTCCTTTTCTGCGGGGGCGTAGTACGAAAACTCGCCCATAAGGTCAAGGCCGAATTCGCCAACGTTTGTTTTGCCGGAAATAACGTAGCCCTTTTCTTCAAGTCTTGTTACCGCTTCGGCAGAAAAAAGAGGAGTAAATCCCTCTAAAATCTTTGAGCCTGCGGCGGCGGGCACGCCTTTTACAAGTATGGTATCGTCAACGGCAACGTTGCCGTCTGCAATTTTTTTATAATATAAATTCATCTTAAGCACCTCACTTTACAAGTCTGGGGACCTGCCAGCTGTCCTCGCTTCTTTCGGGAGCGCCCGAAAGCAAATCTTCTCTCTTAAAGGGCTGGACGCGCTTATCGTCACGCAAAACATTTACCATGGGCATAACGTGGACCATTTCCTCAACGCCCTCGGTGTCTGCCGAAGCAAGCATCTCCTCGCTCTTTGCCATAGAGGTAAATATCTCCTGCATTGCATTGTCCTCTTCCTCGGTAAGAGAAAGCTGATTAAGCTGCTTTGCATTGCCAAAGGTGGAGCGCTTTGCCGAAGCCTTGGAAGAGCCTGCTGCGGTGGGAACTGCTCTTGCGGCAAGAGCGTTTGTTGCGCCGAGAAGGTGAACGTCCTCAAGCTGCTTGTTGGTAACCTCGCTCGGTGCGCCGAGAAGAAGGTCCTGTGCATTGCCGTTTAAGGGGAAGGCGATAACGTCGAGTATCTTTTCCTCATCGGTAAGGAGCATAACCATACGGTCAATGCCGGGGGCCATACCTGCGTGGGGCGGAGCACCGTACTGGAAGGCGTTGTAAAGAGCGTTAAAGCGCTTTTTAAGCTCCTCCTCGCTGTAGCCTGCAATTTCAAAGGCCTTTTTCATTATATCGGTATCGTGGTTTCTTACCGCGCCCGAAGCAAGCTCAATGCCGTTGCAGACAAGGTCGTACTGGTAAGCAAGAATTTCGGTGGGCTCCTTGTTCAGAAGCGAGTCCATACCGCCCTGCGGCATCGAGAAGGGGTTGTGGGTAAATATCGTTTCGCCGGTTTCCTCATCGTCCTCATACATCGGGAAATCAACGACGAAGCAGAATTCAAAGGCATCGTCGCGAATAAGATCAAGCTGATCCTTCTTTGCAAGCCAGGTTCTTATAAGACCTGCCTTTTTCTCGGTGTCGTTTTTCTTTTCGTCGCAGATAAAGAAGAGAGTTTCTCCCTCTTTAACACCGGTGATGGAAATGATTTCTGCCTTTTTCTCATCGGAAAGGAATTTTGCAATAGGTCCTGCAAAAACGCCGTCCTTAAGGGTGATGTAACCAAGACCGCCGAGTCCCACCTCGAATGAGGTGGCAAACTTAAGAGAATCCTCAAAGAACTTTTTGCTCTTGCCGGCGCAGTTTGCAACTATACCGCGAACGGGCTTGCCCTTGAATGCGGGGAAAGCAACGTCTGCAAAAAATGCGGTGAGGTCACAGATGATAAGGGGGTTGCGAAGATCGGGCTTATCGGAACCGTAATACATCATCGCATCTGCGTAGGTGATACGTCTGAAGGGCTTTTCGGTAACCTTCTTGTCGGAGAAGGTCTTGAAGGTATCGTAAATTACGTCCTCACAAACGTCAAGAACCTCCTCCTGGGTTGAAAAAGCCATCTCGAAGTCGAGCTGATAGAACTCACCGGGTGAACGGTCTGCTCTTGCGTCCTCATCGCGGAAGCAGGGAGCAACCTGGAAATAGCGGTCAAAGCCCGATACCATAAGCAGCTGCTTGAACTGCTGAGGAGCCTGCGGAAGTGCATAGAACTTTCCGGGGTGCTTACGGCTGGGAACGAGGAAATCTCTTGCGCCCTCGGGAGAGGAGGCGGTGAGAATGGGGGTCTGCATCTCAAGAAAATCCTTTTCCTCCATCTTTTTGCGAAGATGACGGATTATTTTCGAGCGCATTACGAGATTTTCGTGGTTTTTGGGGTTTCGAAGGTCAAGATATCGGTATTTAAGACGAAGCTCGTCCTTGCTTGCTCTTGAGGCTCTTACCTCAAAGGGAAGCATATTCTTGCTTTTACCCAAAACGGTAAGAGAAGACGCCGCAAGCTCAACGTAGCCTGTGGCTATTTTTTCGTTAACGGTATCGGGGTCACGCTCCGAAACGATGCCGGTAACCGAGATAACGGTTTCACGGTTTACGTTTTCAAGAAGCCCCTCCTCGTGAACTACAACCTGAGTTACGCCGGTGTAGTCGCGAAGATCGACAAAGATAACGCCGCCGTGGTCGCGAACGTTGTCGACCCAACCGGCGAGGCTTACCTCTTTGCCGATGTGATCCTTGCAGATGTCGTTACAGTGTAGCGTTCTGTACATAAAAATTACCTCCAAATAAAAACCCAAAAAATAAAAAATCCCGAGAATATATTGCTATATTCCCGGGACGAGTAAACTTAAAAATTTAACCCGCGGTGCCACCCGCATTGATACGAAAAGTATCCGCTTTTATATTAAATTTCGCCAAAGACCGTAAAGTGTTCCCAAGCTTACTACTCATCTTAAGCACGCTTTCAGTCGGTGACGCGCTCTCCCTTTCAGACTTTCCAAAAAAGCCGAGTCTTTACTTATGTAATTATATCAAAAATTAAATTTATTGTCAATAGTAAATTATATCAGTTTTCGGTGCAAAATATGCAAAACCCTGCAAAATGTCCGTTTTATAATAAAAAAAGCTCTCGCGCTTTTTTCCGGTGAGCATTAAAAGTTTAAAATCAATAATTTTCAGCCTTGATTTCGAAATATGCCTGGGGATGTGCGCAAACGGGGCAAAGCTCGGGAGCAACCTCGCCAACGTGAATGTGTCCGCAGTTTCTGCATTTCCACATAACAACGTTTCCGCATTTGAATACCTTGCCTGCCTCAACGTTTGCAAGAAGCTTGTTGTAGCGCTCCTCGTGCTCTTTTTCGATCTTTGCAACCTCTGCAAAGAGGAAGGAGATGTGGTCAAAGCCCTCTTCCTTTGCTTCCTTTGCAAACTCTGCATACATTTCGGTCCATTCGTATTTTTCGCCTGCTGCTGCGTCCTTGAGGTTTTCGATGGTACCGGGAACTGCGCCGTCGTGAAGAAGCTTAAACCAGATTTTTGCGTGCTCCTTTTCGTTTGCTGCGGTTTCCTCAAAGATTGCTGCTATCTGCTCGTATCCGTCTTTTTTTGCCTTCGATGCGTAGTAAGAATATTTGTTTCTTGCCTGTGATTCGCCTGCGAATGCCGCCATGAGATTGGCTTCTGTTCTGCTGCCTTTGAAATCCATTTTTATTTACTCCTTTATTTAAAAAAAATTTATGCGTTGTTTTCGGCGGAAACGGTGATTTCGGGAGCTGCTTCTGCCGTTATTTCTGCGGCAGGAGTTTTTTCTTCAACCTTTTTAGCTTCTTTTTTTGCCGCTCTTTTTGCCTTTATCTTTTTTGCAACGGAGCAGAAAATTCCGTAAGCTATGAAGAATACTATTGAAATGCCTATGAACAATGCGCTGTTAAAGGTCATTGAAGAGAACAAAATTGTAATTATCGTACCAACGTCTATTCCTTCCACCGCGGGAATAGCCGAAGCAATTGCCGATGCCGAGAGAGAAACTGCAAGGAATATAAGTCCCGAAATGAGCATGGGAACTGCCATCCAGCAAAGCCATCTGAAGGGACTGAATCTGAAAAGTGCAATAAGAAGTGCAAGTGCAAGAAGAATTGCAACGGGTATGATTATTGAAAGGTTACTGAATAAAAACGCAAGGAATGAATTTACGGTTTCCATACCGCCGGGAATGCCGCTGTTTTCAAGTGCGCCTGAAATATCCTCCGCAATCTGCTCGTATGAGGGAATAGCGGTTGTGATTTCCTCGGAAACCTCAGTTATAGTGCTCTTAAGCTCGTTCCATACGTCGTCGGGGAAGGATTCTCCAAGCACCTCTTCAAACTTGGGCTTTACACTTTCGGCAAGCTCGATAATGTAATCGGCATCAATAACGATGTCGGTTTCGCCATCTACAAGATACTCGGTAAGACCCTCTGCAAAGTCAGCAACGATCTCGCCTATAACGTCGTCTTTTACGATGGTAATGAGGGCGTCAACGTCAATGCCTTCCTCACGAAGTCCGTCAAGCATCTCCTTGATTTCGGGAGTTTCAAGAATTTTGTCAATGGAAAAGCTGCCCAAGGGGTCGCTTTCATTCTCAAGAGGAACAAGCACGGTGGTTGAGTCCTTTAAAGTAAGCTCTGCCATAAAGCCGCTGCTTCCCAACGAGGTCGGTGCTTCCTCGGGGTCACCCGATGTGATATCGATTGATTGAATTATCTCCTTGATCGAATCGGGGCTGAATGCTTCGGCTGCAGACCAAAGAAAAATGGTAACCGACGTTACTGCAAAAACGATTACCGAGATGATAATTGAAAGAAAAACGCCAATAGCCTTTAAAAATCCAACTAAAACCTTCATTTTTTTCAATTCCTTAAATTATGATAACACTATTTTATTATAATATTTGCCAAAAGTCAATATTTTGTGAAGAAAAGTTAAAAAGAAATACCTATAATAAAATACAACATAAATATTGCAATTTATGTATTTAATATGGTATAATAAATAGAATGGAAAAAACAAAAAAGGTGAGAAGATTTTTGGGATTTTTCGAGAAAGGAAAAACCTTCGTCGGACTTGCTCCGATGGCGGGCTATACCGATTACGCACTTCGTAAGCTTTCGGCGCAAAACGGCGCGGATTTTACCGTGACCGAAATGATAAGCGCAAAGGGGCTTTACTACAATAACGAGCGCACCGGCAGTCTTATGACAATATGCCGCGATGCTTCGGTGGGAGTGCAGATTTTCGGCTCGGAGGAAAAATCTCTCTCTTACGCCGCAGGCTACGTTGCATCGGAGGCAAAGCCCGATTTCATCGATATAAATATGGGCTGCCCCACTCCCAAAATCGTCAATTCGGGTGACGGCTCGGCGCTTTTAAAGGATCTTCAAAAGGCGCTTTCCTGCGCAAAGGCGGTAATAGACGGCGCAGGGGAGGTCCCCGTAACGGTAAAGATGCGAATAGGCTGGGAAACGGCCGACTCGGCTATTCCCACATTTGCCGCAGAGCTTGAAAGGGCGGGAGTTAAAGCACTTTTTGTTCACGGAAGAACGTCGCGGCAGATGTACCGTCCGGGTGTTGATTACGGCGCAATAAAGTCCATTGCCGACGCAGTGGATATTCCCGTTTTTGCAAACGGCGATATAACTTCGCCCGAGGTTGCAAAAGAGGTGCTTGAAATAACCGGTGCAGCAGGTCTTTTAATAGGCAGGGGCGCACTTGGAAACCCGTTTATCTTCAATCAGATAAAGGAATATCTCAAAACGGGAAAATATACCCTTCCCACAAAGGAAGAAATCGTAAACGCTGCGGTATATCAGCTTGAAGAGGCGGTAAAGGATAAGGGTCCGCGCCGCGCGGCAGTAGAGGCGCGAAGCCAGATAGCCTGCTATTTAAAGGGTATGGCAGGGGCTTCGGAAAAAAGAAAAATGCTTTCGGAGGCAACTGATCCGAAGGAAATAATAAATATACTTAAAATTTAACGGGTGAGGCTTGAAATGGAATTTAACAGTGAACTCGGAATTAAAATAATGAAAGGCGACAAGGAGGCCATTGATACCGTTGTCGATGCATTCTGCGATAAGGCATACAGCTTTTCGCTTTACTTCTTCGGCGATAGGGTAATGGCGGAGGAAGCGGTTAAAAAGAGCTTTTCGGCTTTTTTTGCAAATGCAAAAACGCTTTTGGAGGAAAGCTCGGTTCCCGCGGCGTATTTTGCGCTTTTAAAGGGCTGGTGCGAGCGCAAGTACGATGAGATAAGAAAAGAGAAGGGTGAGTACTTTTACAACCTTTCCAACTTTTCTGAAAGCTCCGATATAAGCAAGGCGCTTATAAAAACCGTTTCGGAGCTTAACAAAAAGCAAAGAAGTCTGTTTTTACTTGCCGACCTTATATGCATTAAAAGAAAAGTGCTTTGCGAGATTTACGACGTTGAGGAAGGCGCGATATCCGATGCAATCTCCATCTGTCGCGACAAGGTTATAGAAAAGCTTTCCGCACTCGGCGATTTCAATATGAAGGGCGGTAACTGAAAATGATAAACGAATTTGAAAAACGCTCGGTGAGCGATTTCGTTGACGGTGAGCTTCCCGAAAGCGAATGCGCAAAGCTCTTTGAGGAAAGTGAAAACGCCGCCGAAAACAATAAATATCTTCACACACTCCGTTTTGTGAAGCGCGCCACGGGCGAGCTTGCTGAAAGAACACCCGAAAAGCTCAAGGCGTCGGTTTCGGCATTTGTAAGAAAAACGGGCGCAATGAAGAAAAAGGCAGTTGCCTTTAACGTGCTTTGGGTAATTCTTGCGGTATTGTTTGTTGCAATAATCGTCTGGGCGGTATGGAATCCTATTCCCGAAAGCGGCGGAAATCTCCCTTCAAACCCCTCGCAGCAGACGTCGTCCGATACCTCCTCCGATATTGAAAGCGGAAGTGAAACGTCATCTGACATATCCGATTCCTCTATAGGTAACGAAAGCTCCTCACAGGTCGATTATTCAACCTATCTTCCCTACGGAATAGACGAATATCTCAAGCAGTCGGAAAATTATGAGGATTACCGCGGAATGGAATTCGCATTCGTGATAATTGCTCACGGAACAAAGGTAAACAGCCTTATCGATAACAGACCCGGCCAGTTTGTAAATATAGTTGACGAGCCCCGCGTATGGGCGCTTATAAGCTCAACGATGACCGCCTCCGAAACAGAGGCAATGTTTAAAGCAAACGAATTTACCGGCATCGAGGTAATTGAGGATGAGAGATTTGACGGAATTGATAAGAACGCCACGCTTGGACTTGTTTTTGTAAGAGCCGAGTAAAAGGAGTAACACCATGAACGGAAATGCCGCTAAATTTATAACGTCGGTTTACGACGTAAATAAGCTGCCGCTTGACCGTCCCTTCGTTGCCTTTGCAGGCAGATCAAACGTTGGAAAATCAAGCGCGGTAAACGCCCTTGCGGGAAGAAAAAATCTTGCAAGAGTTTCCTCAAAGCCGGGGAAAACGGCATCTATAAATCTTTACGATCCCGGTGAGCCCTTTTACATTGCCGACCTTCCGGGCTACGGCTTTGCAAAGGTGTCAAAATCGGTAAAGCGCGATTGGGGCGAGCTTATGGAGGGATTTTTTAACTCCGAGGCGGAAATAAAGCTTGTTGTGCATTTCGTTGACGTGCGCCACGAGCCCCAACCCACCGATATAGAGCTTACCCGCTTTCTTGCCGAAACGGGGCTGCCGTTTTGCACGGTATTTACAAAGGCGGATAAGGTTTCGAAAACCGAAGCCGAGGCAAATGCCGCAAGAAATACGAAGATACTTCGCTCGCAGCTTAAGGGCACCTATGCCAATATGATGGCACCTGTTATTTTCTCGGCTGAAAAGAAGCAGGGAACTGAAATTTTAAACGCCCTTATTTCGCAAATGGCGCTGGTTTAAATGGCAAAAAAGTTAACAAAACCGTTTAAAAAGGTTTACCGAAAATATTTTTTTGTAACTATCGTCAAATTGCACAATCAACATTATCAACATAGTTATCAACACCCTTGAAACGACGGTATACCGTGGCAAACGGCGATTTTTGGGGTGAATTTCAAAAGGCCGCAAACGAATATCAACAACCTTTGAAAAGGGCGGTTTTTGCAATAATACCAATAAAGTTTGTAGGAAGTTACAAAAGAAAAGCAGCAAGTGATTAAAAGTTGCGTTAAATCGAAATTACAAAAAGAAGAAGGGGAGAAAATGAAGAAAATCAAGCGCGTAATGGCAATCCACGATATATCCTGCTACGGCAAAAGCTCGCTTACAGTGGTGCTTCCCGCAATGTCGGCGCTCGGTGCCGAGGTGGTGCCGCTTCCCACTGCGCTTCTTTCCTCTCACACCGGCATAAAAAACGCAACCTTTCTTCCTCTTGATAAGGAAATGCACGCAATACTTGACCATTGGAAATCGCAAAAGGTCAACTTCGATTGCGTTTACAGCGGCTTTTTGGGCAGTGCCTCGCAGATAGATACCGTTCTTTCGGTTTTTGAAGGATATCCCGGTGCCTTGAAGGCGGTTGACCCCGTAATGGGCGACAACGGCGTAAAATACAAGACCTATACCGAAGAAATGTGCGAGAAGATGAAGCTGCTTGCCGCAAAAGCCGATATAATAACTCCGAACTACACAGAGGCGTGTATGCTTCTCAATATGGAGTATGAGGAAAATCCCGATATCGAGGCGGTTAAAAATGCGGCAAAGGCTCTTTGCGCAATGGGTCCTGAAACGGCGGTAATAACCGGAATAATGCAGGACGACGCTATTATAAACGTAATGTACTCGGAGGAAAAAGGAACCTTTATAACCCGCGGGGAATACGTAAAACGGCGATACGACGGCACGGGGGACCTTTTCTCATCGGTCTTTTTCGGGCTTGTGCTTGAAAGCGGAAACGTTGAAGAATCGCTTGTAAGAGCATCGGAGTTTGTAAAAGAGGTTGTTGAATACACCGCAGAAAACTCCGAAAACGATATAATTTTATTCGAGCCGCTTCTTTACAAAATAGGAAAATAAAAAAATCCCTTTGCAGCTTTGCAAAGGGATTTTTGTTTGTAAAGTTATCAGTCGGGCATTGCCTTTAAGTCGGAGTTGTAAATTCGCTTGTAAAGAAGAAGCGAAAGGGTAAGCGAGGCAAGCTCTGCCAAGGGGTAAGAAAGCCATACGAGGTCGAGATTGCCGGTAAGCGACATAAGATATGCGATGGGTAAAAGGAAGATGAGCTGACGTGCGAATGAAACTATAAAGCTATACATTCCTCTGCCTACCGCCTGGCTTACCGAGTTAAGGCAGATACATACCGCCGCACTCAAAAACGAGGTGGATATTATGCGAAGTGCGGGAGCGCCGATCCGAAGCATTTCCTCCGATGCCGAAAAGAGAGAAAGTAAAAGCTCGGGAAATGCCGCCATAAAGAGAACTCCTGCCGCCATAATTATAACAGCATAGATTATTGCAAGCTTGATGGTTTTCGTTATTCTCAAACGTCTTCTTGCGCCGTAATTGTAGGCAACAATCGGCACCATACCGTTGTTTAAGCCAAACACGGGCATAAAGAAGAAGCTCTGGATCTTGAAGTATGCGCCGAAAACGTTTGTTGCAACCTCGGTAAAGGAGGAGAGAATGCCGTTCATAAAGAAGACCATAACCGAGCCTACAGACTGCATGAGAATTGAGGGAAGACCGACCGAATAGATGTTTTTGATAATTTTCCAATCGGGCTTAAAGCCTTTAAAGGTTATGTGAATATCCTTGTTAAGCTTTAGATTTGTCAAAATGCCAACGATCATACCTACAGCCTGACCGGTGATGGTTGCATAAGCCGCACCTGCAATGCCCATATCGAAAACAAAGATGAAAATGGGGTCCAAAATAATGTTTGTTATAGCACCAGACATCTGCACCACCATTGAAAGGGTGGTTCTTCCCGTTGACTGGAGCAAGCGGTTAAAGCAGATTTCGCCAAAGCAGAAAACCGAGCCAAGTAAGCAGATGGTGAGGTATTCGTAGCCGTACTGAACGACTGCGGCGTTTTCTGTCTGAATTTCGAAAAATGGCTTGACGGCAAAGACTGCAAGCAAGAAAAAGACGGCGTAGGAAAGTATATAAAGAAAAATACCGTTTACCGCGCTTTTGTTTGCGTTTTTGAATTCTCTTGCACCGAGATATCTCGATAAAAGCGAGCTCATACCAACGCCGGTGCCGACCGCAACGCCGATAAGAAGGTTCTGCGCGGGGAAGGCGTAGTTTACTGCGGTAAAGGCGTTCTCACTTATCATTGCAACGAAGATGCTGTCAACGATGTTGTAAAGCGCCTGAACGAGCATTGAAACCATCATCGGAAGCGACATTGATATAAGCAATTTTTTGATGGGCATTGTGCCCATTTTGTTTTCCTTGAGCACTGACTCGGGTTGATTACTCATTTTGTTCATCCTTTTGCATTGAGAAAAGATTATTTGCACAAAAATAACTATACCTTGCCCCGAAAGGCAAGGTATAATGTTTGCAAATATTGCGAAGCTACAAAGCGATTATTTATCAGCTTTGTTGAATCTTCTGTTGAATCTGTCAACACGGCCGCCGGTGTCAACGAGCTTCTGCTTGCCGGTGTAGAAGGGGTGGCATTTGGAGCAGATTTCAACGTTTATATCGCCTTTGGTGATATGTGTTTCGATAACGTTGCCGCAAGCGCATTTGATAACTGCGGGCTTAAATTCGGGATGGATACCGTCTTTCATTGTATTTCACCTCTAATATCCTATTTAACGCCGATATATGATAACACAAAATTTGAATTTTTGCAATAGTTTTTTGAAAAAAATTTCAAAATAGTTTGAATTATGCCCCAAAATATTAAATGTAGGGGCATTGCGCGCAAGAAAAGTGATAAAAAAGCCAACTAAAAAATCGGATAACGATTGAAAAGATTTTAAAATATGGTATAATATTAAGAGAATATTTGCAAGGGGAACTTTTGAAATGAGCATCAAAAATCCGCAATTCACAGTAAAGGCAAACGATACGAAAAGAAGAACGAAAAAAAGCGGGCTTGATTACGGCTCTCACTCTTTTTTGTCACAGCTTGAAATAAAGGAAGTAAACGCGAATTGGATATGGGAAACAGAGTCTGTTTCTCAAAGCGCGGTCTGCTTTGTCAAAGATTTTTCGCTTGATTTTATTCCCGAAAACGCCTTGGCGCGCATTGCCGCCGACAGTAAATATATCCTTTGGGTAAACGGCGAAAAGGTGGTATTCGAGGGCGCATTGAAAAGAGGCTTTGCCCCCGACGGTGTATATTGCGATGAAATTGATCTTTCCCCTTATTTAAAGCTTGGCACAAACAGAATTGCGGCATGGGTCAGATATTTCGGTCTTGACGGATTTTCCCACGTTTCAAGCGGTGAGGGCGGCTTTTTGCTCGAATGCCGCGCGGCAGCGGTGCGAACCTACAGCTCCTTTAAATGCAAGCGCGACAGCGCCTATATCCCCGAGCTTGACGAGGAAATGCTCACAAACTACCGCCTCGTTGAGGGAAATATCTATTACGATGCAAGAGAGGAGCTTGGCGACTTTTTCTTGCCCGATTACGACGTTTCCGCTTGGGAAGACGCCACCGAAAAGGCCTATGCGGGCGAGGGCGGATACGGAAGACTTTACCCGAGAATTATCCCTATGTTTAAGGATTTCGGGGTAAGCGAATTTGTAAAAACCGAGCTTATTTCCGCTAAAAAGCTTTTTGCCGATAAAATTTACGAGGCCTCTTTGCCTTATAACTGTCATTTCGTTCCGATAATCGAGGTTGAGGCTCCCGCAGGTAAGCGTATAGACGCATACGCCGACACCTATTGCGATAAAAACGGCCTTTCACAGCGTCTTGTTTATATAACCAAAAAGGGATTACAGAGCTTTGAAAGCCCCTCGTGGATAAACGGAAGCAAGGTTTATTTTCATATTCCCCACGGCGTTAAGCTGATTTCCCTGAAATACAGAGAAACCGGCTACGGCTCGGAATTCAAGGGAAGCTTTGATTGCGACGATACCATACTTAACGCCATTTACGAAAAATCCCGTCGCACACTTTACGTCACGATGAGAGATACCTTTATGGATTGCCCTGACCGTGAGCGCGCTCAGTGGTGGGGTGACGCGGTAAACGAGGCGGAGCTTTGCTATTATTGCATGGACGAAAACGCCGCGCTTCTTTTCAAAAAGGGAATTCTTTCAATGGCGGCGTGGCAGCACTCCGACGGAAGGCTTCAGACCTTCGTTCCCGATATGCTTGCGACCTCCGAGCTTCCGCTTCAGAATCTTGCGGGAATAGTCGGATTTTTAAACTACTATAAATTCACGGGTGATGCCTCGGTTTTGCCCGTTGCCTATAAGGCTTCGCTTTCCTACCTTTCCCTTTGGGAAATGGAGGAAAACGGTCTTGTTTCCCACAGAACGGGCAGCTGGGATTGGCCCGATTGGGGCGTTTCGGCAGATATGCCCGTGCTTGAAAACGCATGGTATTATTACGCCCTTCAAAGCGTTATTGAAATGCACGAGATTATGAAAAAGGGCGACGGAATTGAAATACTTAAGGAACGCGCCGCAAAGCTTAAAAACGCCTTTAATCACGCCTTTTACGATGGCAGCGCCTATATCTCCTCTGCCTGCTACGACGACAGAGCGAACGCTGTTGCGGTAATTTCGGGCATTGCCGATAAGGATACCTACAAGGGTGTTGCAAGGGTGTTTGAAAACGTTTACAATTCAAGCCCCTATATGGAAAAATACGTGCTCGAAGCTCTTTGCAAAATGGATCTTTTCGAAAAAGCAAAGGACAGGATAAGAAAACGCTACGCCGAAATGGCAAAGAGTGACTACACCACCCTTTGGGAATTCTGGACCGCAGGCGAGGGCACCAAAAACCACGCATGGTCGGGCGGACCCTTGGTAATTATGAGTCGCTATTTTGCGGGCGTCTCACCCCTTACTCCGGGCTACGAAACCTATATGGTAAAGCCCGAGCTTGCGGGGCTTAATGAAATAAAAGCCGAAATTCCCACCAAAAACGGCACGGTAAAGGTAATGGCAAGGAAAAGCGGCGCCACGGTCAAATATAACGTGGAGCTTGCGAAAAAGGGCGGCGCCGTTGTTGCAATAAGAGCGACGGAAAAGGATACCGTTACCGTAAACGGTAAGGAAGCGGTGCTTACTCAAAGAGCCGTTACCGAGGGAATGATATTCCTTAAGGCAGACGAAACCCACCTTTATTTTGCTTCGGGTGCGGGAGAAAAGGAAATAACGGTAATCAAGGGCGAATAACAATGACAACGGTAAACTTTCACACACATATTTTTGCTGATTCGATAGCGTCACGCGCTATCGAATCTCTTTCTGCCCGTTCGGGGTAGCTCCTTGCTACAACGGCACCGAAAAGGGCATTTTAGAGGATATGAATGGGGCGGGAATTGATATATCGGTAATCCACCCCGTTGCAACAAAGCCCGATGCGGTTTCAAAAATAATGGGTGAAAACGCCCTGCGATTGCTCGGCTTAAGGTGATAAAAGATCATTTATATAATATGTAGTGAAAGGACTTTTTGTGCAAAAAAAAAGTCCTTTTTTATATTGACAGATTTTTAAAAAGTTTTATAATAAAAACATACAATTTCTACGCAAATTGGAGGAATGGTTATGAAAAGAATTATTGCGGCATTATTAACTTTTTTGATGCTCACAACAGTTGTTTACGGCATTTCCGGTTGCACCAATGAAAAGGGCAACACCTATAAGGGAAGCCTTGTTTTGGAACTTAATGCAAACGGAAGCTACAGCTCTGTAAAATCAAAGGGCAAGGAGCTTATTACCGAGTCGGGTAAGGGTGGCTTTTCTATTTATGATTTTGATACAAAGCGCTACTATCCCATAACCGCAAGCTCTGTTACCAAAAAGGGACACGTTGTTACCTTTAACGGCGGCAACACCGAGCTTAACGTATCGCTTACCGCAACGCTTGAAAGCAAAAACGGCGCGGTTGTGTATAGAGGCACCGTTAAGGATCTTACCGGCAACGACCGCCGCTTCAGAGTTGAGCACTCTCTCCCCTTTGACGCAAACGGCTGGGAATACGGCATAAACTTAAACGAATCCGAAAAGATCAAGGGCGATGAACAGTTTATTAACCGTCACACCGTTCTTACTCAGATCTATCAGGCAAACTATCCTTATGCTTCTGTTTCAAGCGACGAAATAGGCATTGGTGCTTCAACTCTCTTTGAATCACCCGTTGTTTACGATTATTACTATGATAACGAAACAAAGCTTTTCACACAGGCCTTCTATATGGGTCTTTCGTCACAGACCATGAATCCCTCCGAGGGAAGCTTCTCCTTCGTGCTTTACGATTTTGAGGGTTACCACGGCGCGAGAGGCGCGGCAGACGTAATGTATAAGCTCGTGCCCGAGGCATTTGAAACCAAGGTAGAAAATCACGGCATCTGGCTTTTCCACCAGAACGTATTTTACGGCTTGCCCGGTGTTGCCGACTATCTTCCCGGCTTCAATGAAAACGCAAGCTATGAAAACGATAAAAAATACGGCGCATATTCCGCAATATACGTTGCACCCGCAGAGCTTTGGATCTCGTGGAAGGATTATGCAGGTCCTAACGCGGTTCCCACTGCGGCAGAGCTTTTAACAAAGCTTGAAACAATGCTTACTATGCCCGATACGGAAACCGACAGATACGGAAACATTCCTCAAAGGGTTATTGCAGGTGCAATCTTCAACAGCGGTTATCATATAAATAAGAACGGCGACTACTGGAACGCAGGCTGGAACGCTTCTTATAATCAGATAATGTGCTTTGTCGCAAACGGTAACCCCAATATCCCCGCACCGAGCTGCTTCCACATTACTCGTCAGCAATATACCGAAGGAGAGGCAAGAGCAGCATCACAAGGCCATAAGTTAAACGGTCTTTACGTTGACAACGCAAACTTCGGCGCAGTTACAAATCTCGACTACAATACCGCAAACTACAAATACAGCAGCTACCCCCTCCTTTGGGATAACTCCGGCACCCTTGCACTCCCCTTGGGCTATTCTACCTGGGAATTTATAGATGCCTATATAACTCTTGAAGACGATAAGGTTGCTCTTGGCAACATCGCATTCCCCGATAACGGCAGTGCAACCGCATTTGCACACTTCTTCGATATCCCCGGCGGCGAAATCGGTAACTCGTGGGGACAGACCGACGAGGAATTTATGTTCCGTCGCGTAAACGCTTATCAGAAGCCTTGGGCGCTTCTCCTCACTCAGGTATTTAACGACGTATTTGAAGGCGTAGTGGATCAGAACCAGGTTGATTACTACGGCAAAGAGCTTCTTATGAAGCGCGCACTTTTCTGGGGCGCAATGTGCAACCCCATGAACCTTGATTTAGGTCTTAAGGAGTATGAAAGCGTAAGACCTCTTATGGTAAAATACGGCACTGCACAGAAGCTTGTTTCCGAAGCGGGCTGGGAGCCCATAACCCACGCGGTACCCACCTCAAGCGCAATAAGCTGTGAGCGTTACGGCAGCGGTGAAGGCGAGGCAGTATGGTTTACCGTAAGAGCAAACAAGGATAATGCGGAAAACGAGGGCATCTACGTTCCGCTTCCCAACCTCGGCTTCAAAAAGAGCGAATACAACAAGCTTGTTGCATTCGACGTTGTTTCAAACAAGGTGCTTGACGTAACCGTTGATGGCGATATTATGACCGTTAAATCCGACCTT
>JAZRNU010000132.1:0-5682 GCA_045648325.1 Eubacteriales bacterium
TGAAGAAGGTATCGTTCCCGGCGGCGGAAGCGCCTTCGTTTCCGTTATGTCCGACGTTGAAAAGCTCATCAAAACTCTCGACGGCGACGAAAAGACCGGCGCAAAGATCGTTTTGAAATCTCTTGAAGAGCCTCTCCGTCAGATCGCCGCAAACGCAGGCTGCGACGGCTCTGTTATCCTCAACAAAATCAAGAATTCCAAGGACGTTGCCTACGGCTACGACGCATACAGCGAGAAATACTGCAATATGTTCGAGGCAGGAATCGTTGACCCCGCAAAGGTAACGAGAACCGCTCTTCAGAATGCAGCATCCATCGCCGCAATGGTAATCACCACCGAGTCGTTGGTTGCAGATAAGAAGGAGCCTCAGGCTCCCGCCGCTCCCGCAATGAACCCCGATATGGGCGGAATGTATTAATTAAATACAAAATAAAAAAGAGTATGGGTAAAGCCCATACTCTTTTTACGTTATTTATCGGTAAACTCTTTTATCTTTTCGGTTATTTGCTCAATGATTGCGGGAATAAACGAGTAGTTTCTCGGGTAATCGGCAAAGGTGAGATTCATTTCGGCGGCGGTGTCTATCATCTTAATTACACCCTCGCGCCCTATAAAGCCCTCAAGCGTTCTGCATAACTCAATATCCTCAAGTGCTTCCTTGAATATCCATACGCGAAGAGAGGGGAGCGGCTTGTTTATTCCGGGATATACCGAGAAGGCGTCTCCCGAGGGAAAGGCCTTGTCAGCCGACGAGGTAATGTACGGATTTATTATCTTTCTCGAAAGCTGACTGTAATAGAAGTTAAAGCCCCACTGCAAAAAGCCCTTTATGCCGTATTTATACATCTGGAGTCCTAAAATTCTGTTTCGGTAGGAGGGCATCGCAAGGAATCTGTTTCCAACACCTATTCCCTGACCGCAACAGTAATATATCCACTGATTTTCCACCTTGTGCGGCAAAAATTCCTCAATGTGATTCGTTGCGGTAACGGGGGTTGAAACAAGCCCCTTTTCATAAAACTCATAGCGTGAAAGGGCGTCAAGGGTGGGACAGTCACCTATAAGCGACTTTAAGAGCCCGTGAGCATATTTATAAGCCTCAACGTGCTCCTCCGACGGCTCGTCGGAAACGTGAAAATAACAGCGCTCCAAAATGCCGTTTTCCTTGAGAAAATCAATAAGTGCGGGAATAAATTGAGTTAAAAAATCTCTGTATTCGGGCGATGAGGCAAGAACACTCCAACCGAAGAGATAGCTTTCCTTTCCGTTTTCGGAAACGAGAATGTTCGGAGAATATTTAAGACCCCATTGCGAGAAGAAATGTGAAATCTCAAAGTATTTTATTCCGTTTTTATTGCAAAGGGAAACCCAGCGTGAAAGCTTTGAAAAATCAAATTTATAGCTTTCTCCCGTCTTTTCGATTGAAACGAGCTGGGTGCAGGGACGGGTAAGCCCCACTTCCGTATCGAGCGGAGGAGTGATAACGGGGGTGAGAAGCATATTTATTCCCGTTTCGGTGGCAAGCCTCATATATTTGTCAATAAGCTCCCAATGAGCCTCGCTGTAAACGGGTACGCTGTGAATGTCGGCAATGCAATCAACGTGAAACCATTCGGTAAATTTGGTTTTCTGAACGGGTAAAACGGCGTTTATTACTTCAATTTCAAGCTCGTTTTCAAAGCAAAGCGGCTCTGGCAGATTCGTTGAAGAAAGTGTGATCTTAACGCTGTATTTTCCTGCATTACAATCCTCAGGTATCTTGACGCGCACCCAGACGGAGCCAACACTGTGACTTGATCTTACTGCGTTTGCCTCGTCGGAAAGAGGCACGAGCAGGTCTGGCATAACACCCGACTCCTTCGTGATGTAATCGTCGTCGGAGTCACCGTGTGCGGGATAATCCATAATAACGTTTTTTACGGCGTAAAGGGTAATGCTTTCTGCCAAGGGCGAAGAAAGAGAAACCGAGAACTCGCAGTCGCAGTCGGACTGAAAGGCTATTTGGTAGTTAAAGCTTTGCCCTTTTAACAGCATCTTTTTTGAAACGGAAGGAGCGGTGCCGATATCCGTCCTTGCCTTAATCAGAGATGAGATCTGCTTTGCGGTAATATTCATAATAAAATCTCTCCAAAAAATATCTTATTTTAATTATACTCCAACCTTGCAAAAAAGTAAATAGCCGAGCAATTTTTTACAGCAATTTTTTGCAGTTGACATTTGAAGAAATTGTGATATAATTAAATAAAAACAACGGAGGACATTATGAAAAAGCTCCTTTCTGTGCTGCTAGCGGTGACGATGCTTCTCATTGCCTTTGCCGCCTGCACGCCTGCAAAAAAATATGATGTATTGGGGAAATACGATTTGGATATCTACACTGATTATTATTGGGATAACACCGAAAAGGTCATCTACCACGAATCCTTCCTTCCGCTTTCAAGCAAGGATGGGGAGGACGAAATTGAAGTAAAATTACTTTACACTCCCGAAACTATTATTGCCGTTCAGAATTTCAATGCAACCAAGACCTATGAGGCAGGTAAGGATTACCGCCTTGAAAACGGAAAGCTCTATATCACCAAAAATTCAACCATCGAGCGCGCACCCTACGATTTCTATTATTACGAAACCGATAAGCCCGAGGTAATGCCCACCCTCGGTGTGCTTTATCCGCTTTACGACGGAAGATACACTCCGCTTTTCTCTAACGGTGAAATCGAAAGCCATATGATTTTGGTTTCCTACACCTATTCCGACGAGTGGACAGGTCCCGTGCCCGCTTCAAAGGGAAGCAAGCTTCAAAAAACTCTTACCAAGCTCAAAAACGGTGAGAACGTTACCGTGGTCTGCTACGGCGACTCTATTGCATACGGCGCCGATTCGAGCTATTATTACAAAGAAACCTTCGGCGAGAATTGGGTTCCTTATTACTTCGATCTTGCTATGGATAAGCTTCAGAAAATCTACCCCAAAGCAAAGATAAACAGGGTAAAGACCGCACAGGGCGGAACCGGCTTCCAGTGGGGACTTCAGAACTGCGAAAGCCTTGTAAACGCTTATAATCCCGACCTTGTAATTCTTGCTTTCGGTATGAATGACGGCACGATAAGCGCCTCTACCTACGCCCGCAAAATGAGTGAAATTGTGGATAAAATAAGAAAAGATTGCCCCGATGCCGAGATCGTTCTCGTTTCAACGATGATGCCCAATCTCGATATCGTTCCCATGGCAAGCCAGAAGCACGCCGAGCATCAGAAATATTTCAAGGAGCTTGAAAACGATTTCGAGGGTCTTGCATTTATGAATATGACCGAAATTCATCAGTATATACTTACCAAAAAGCTTTTCAGAGATATGACCGGCAACAATATAAATCACCCCAACGACTTTCTTGCAAGAGCTTACGCACAGGTGCTTTTGAAAACTCTTGAGGAAAAATAAAAAAACAGCCTTTTTCCCGCCGTTTTTCGGCGGGAAAAAGTTTTTTTACAAGATATTTTTAAAAAACTGTTGTAATTATCTTTAAAAAATATTATAATATAAAATAACAAAAATCTGGAGGCAATTAAAATGAGCGAAGTATCACAGAAAGTATTGGAATATAAAGCGGCTATAAAGGCTTTAAAGCCCTTCGATTTAAGCTGCTGCTTTCCCCCTATCGACTATAATTCTCTTGGCAAATACAATTCAAAGGAAGAAATTATAAACGGCCTTTCCGCTTTCGGAATTGAAAAGGCTGCATTCTGGAATATGGATTGCACCATTGTTTCTCCCATCGCAGGAAACGAAGAGACCATTCAGGCAATAAAGGGCCACGATAACTGCTATCTTTGCGCAGTTTTGGCACCCGATATGGATATGAAAGAGGGCGACCTCGAAAAATATCTCGATTATTATGCAGAAAACAAGCTTGTTGCTGCAAGAATGTTCCCCACCAAGCTCGTTCACTCGATGCAGGATTGGTGCGTTGGTAACATTTTGAAGGCTCTTGAAAAGAGAGGCATTCCGCTTATCCTTTGGCACACCGAGGTATCGTGGGATACCGTTGCATCTATCGCAACCAGATACCCCAACCTCAAGATAGTTATCGAAGCAATCGAAAAGAAGATGCTTTACCATTCAAAGAATCAAGCAATGCTCGTAAAGAACTTCAAGAACATCTATTTTGCAAGCTACAACCTCGGTCAGTACGGCATTTTGGAGGCTCTTAACACCGCAGAGGACTGCCGTGTTGTTTTGGCAAGCAACTACCCTGTATCCGAGCCCAATATGAGCTTTGGCGTTATCACCGAGGCAAATATATCAGAGGAAACCAAGGCATATATCTGCCATGGCTTTGCCGAAGAAATTTTGAATAAATAAAGTAGGTTTTAAAATGGCTAAAAAGAACTTTTTGGGTATGGACTACGGCGCAGGCAGCGGCAGAGGTATGCTCGGAAGCTTCGATGGCAATAAGCTTGAGCTTCGCGAGATAAACCGCTTTTTAAACAGCCCCATTCCCAATGAATACGATGGACTTTCGTGGGATATTGCAAAGCTTTACGGCGCAATGAAGGAGTCGTTATACACCCTTAAAAAAGAGGGAATTACCATTGAATCAATCGGTATCGACACATGGGCGCAGGACTTTGGCGTTATAGGTAAGGACGGCAAGCTCGTTTGCAATCCTTACAGCTACCGCACTCCCTTTTTTGCAGAGGGTGTTGGCGAGATAAACAAGAAATTTTCCGCGCTTGAAATTTTTGAAAAGACCGGCTCTGCAATAAACGCAGTTACCACTCTTTCACAGCTTCTCGTGCAGAGAAACAGACGTCCCGACTACGTTAAGGACGGCACCATTTTGTTTATGGCAAACCTTCTCGGTTACTTGCTTACCGGAACCAAGTGCTGTGACTGCTCCGTTCCTTCAATGACCCTTATGTACGATAACAGCAAGAGCGAATGGTCCGATGAGGTAATTGGCGCATTCGGTCTTGATAAGAGCATTTTACCTCCCATGGTAAAGCACTACTCAAAGTGCGGCACCGTAAACGATTCCGAGCTTGTTGAGGCGGGATTCGGCGGAGTTCCGCTTATTTCAATCGCTCATCACGATACAGTTTCCGCATTCTCGGCAGTTGATGCGCTCGGCCTTGGAAACGACACTGTTTACATAAGCTGCGGCACCTGGACCGTTATGGGTATTCCCGTTGAGAACGCAGTTCTTTCAAAGGAAGCCTACGATTTCGGCCTTTGCAACGAAATGGGCTTAAACGGCAAGCTTTTCCTTGCCAAAAACCTCACCGGTATGTGGATAGAGCAGGAGTGCCAGCGCTATTGGAAAGCCAAGGGTGTTGCGCTTGACTATAAGCATCTTGACGAATATGTTGCAAACGAAAGCGTTGACGATATCATTATCGACACTCAGCTTCCCATCTTCGCAACGGTTGGAAATATGCCCGAAAAAATTCAGCAGTACTGCAGAGATACCGATCAGCGTGTTCCCGAAACCGTTGAGGATATCTTCGCCGCAATCATGCACAATATGAGCCGTGACTACGCAAAGGTTATCAAGCGTATGATGGAATTTACTCCCGTAAAGGCAAAGAAAATCCAGATAGTCGGCGGCGGTGCAAAGAATATGCCGCTTGCAAGATTTATAGCAAGAGAAACGGGACTTCCCGTGTACACGGGTCCCATCGA
>JAZRNU010000133.1:0-23988 GCA_045648325.1 Eubacteriales bacterium
CCTTTATCAACGAGGTAATCAATCGCGAAAATTAAGCCGGATATACCGCTTAAAAGAGGAAGAAAATGGATAGATTGGTCAGAAAAATAGAAATACCGCTTGCAACAAGAGAAATAGAAAAAGCGGGTCTTTATATAGTGCCCAAGGAGGAGGTTGACCGACTTGCGCTTGCTGCGGCAGACGCTTACCGCGACTACCCCTTGCACAACTGGTTGACAAATGGAAAATACGACGAAAAGGCCTCGAGGCTCATAATGCAGATATCTCTTAAAACAATGACCGAGGACGCAGTCATTTATGCCGACAGCAAGGAAATAAACGGCTTTGCAGTGTGGCTTCCCTTTGGATTTAACGGCAACAAAACCCTTCCTTTTTTATTAAACGGCGGAATTGAGCTTATATTACATTCGGGCATTGGCATTATCGGAAGGCTTCTTACCTACGAAAGCTATGCCATGAATCTCAAAAAGAAATTTACCGATAACTACGACTGGTATTTATATAATCTATCAATTAAAAAAGATGCGCAGGGAAAGGGAATTGCCTCAAAGCTTATGCGCCCGATGCTCAACTTTTGTGACAACGAGCGAATGGTTGCCTATCTTGAAACCAATAAGGACCGGAACGTTGGGCTTTATAACCATTACGGCTTCGAGCTTATGAGCGAGGAAAAAATTCCCAAAACACCCGTTACTCACTATTCAATGGTGAGAAAACCAAGGGAAGAACGACCTTAAAACAGTTTATAGGAAGAAAACTTTTAAAGGAGCATTTTACAATGCCTAAAAAACAAAGAAAATTTGCCGATGACGGCTGGGCTGTGTGGGTTGATGGCGACGATAACAGCACCGTCTATATCAACGATTGGCTTAACCCGAAGGGCAAAAGCTACGTTGATATGGCTGTTCGCATACGCGGTGTAAAAGCGGGAAAATCGTTACACGTGTATATTCCGTTTGCTGTTTCTTGCGACGAAATAGAAGACCTATCGTTGCTTTTTAACGATACCAAAATTCTCCACGCAACCTTCAGCGCCGCCTGTATAGTTGATTACAAAAAGAACGAGCACACCTCGGAGATAGCCTATAACGGAAAAACCGTTGATATAGTGCATATAAGCACCCTTAACTATCGCGCAGAGCCGTTGAGCGGCGGAACCCTGATAAGCATAAACCTTGAGGAAATATGGAAATTTATGGATAACGATGAGGTGTATTTCATCTGGAGAATGCCGCACAAATCGTTAGATGAAATATTCAAGCCTCGCGTTAACGTAGGAAACGTGCTTGGCAGACTTCGCGATCTTATAACCACTCCCGTGGTTTCGGAAAAATACGGATATTCGATTCGTGTAAACGAATCAAGACTTTTACCGGAGGAAATTACAAAAATAGGCGTTTTCCATCGCCAGAAGCTGAAAAAAGCGGTTATTACCCTTTCAATTGACGAAAATTATGAGATTAACGATTCCGGTTGCTACCGTATTCACCGCTTGGAGGAAAATCTTTACGAGAATTATCTCCCCGCAGATTATAAGCGTGAGGACGTTATTACCTATCATTGGTATCAGAACCGCGATGACAATATGCAAGGACAGTTTAATTTTTATTACAGCATAACAAAAGATTCAATAAGCCGCGCAAGTATGTTTTTCTATATTGTATTGCTTTTGACAATTGGAATTTTCGGCGATATTCTTTCGGGCCTGTTTCAGGCGCTTATCAGACTGATTTTTTAAGGAGGATTCAGATGAGACTGATAGTACCCATACTTATCAACTGTATTCTTGTGCTTTGCGTTTGTCTGGCAGAAAAATACACTCCTGCAAAAAAAATGCCGTATATGGCCAAGCAAATTATTATAGGTGTACTTTTTGGCAGCGTATCGGCATTTGCATCAAGCTACGGTGTGGAGTGGCTCGGCGCCGTTGTAAACGTCCGTGATGCGGCTCCGCTTTCGGCAGGCCTCATTTTCGGCGCACCTGCAGGCATTGTTTCGGGAATTATAGGTGGACTTTACCGCTGGTTCTCGGTTTATTGGGGCGCGGGTCTTTATACCCGTCTTGCCTGCAGCATTGCGACCGTTCTTGCCGGCTTTATGGCGGCAGGACTCAGAAAGCTTATGTTTGACAACAAAAAGCCTACATGGGGATACGGCGTTTGCATTGCTGTTGCATGTGAGGTAATTCACATGATTCTCATATTCATTACGAATATGGATAATTCCTCGGAGGCGTTTGAGTTTGTTCGCGGTGCGACAACTCCTATGATTATCGGAAACGCCGTTGCAGTGGGCTTTGCGATAATAATCGTTTCGCTTTTAAGCCACGAGCGCTTCAGAATGAAAAAGGATAAAGAGCAGATATCAAATACCTTTCAGCGTTGGCTTTTGGCCTGTATTGTAATCGCTTACCTTGTTACCAGCAGCTTTACCTTTATTCTTCAGAACGGAATGGTAAAGGTTGAAACACAAAAGGTGTTTACCGCGGCAATCGGAGACGTTGAAAAGGATATAAAGGGAAAATCCGATGCACAGCTTCTCGGAATTGCAGAAAACGTTAAAAACGAATACGAAACGAATGCCGGTATCTCGCTTTACGAGCTTACGGAAAAATACGGCATAGTTGAAATCAACGTTGTAAACTCCGACGGTATAATTTTAGATTCAACCGAGCTTGACAGCATTGATTACGATATGAAAAGCAAAAAACAGTCAAGGGAATTTGTGGAAACGTTAAAAACGCAAAATTCCTTTGTTCAGGAGTATGGTCCGCGCGGAAAGGAAGGCACCGTCTGGAGAAAATACGCCGCTATAAATCTTAAAAACGGCGGCTTTATTCAGGTGGGCTACGATGCCGAACAGTTCCACAGTATGCTCAACGAATTCGTTGTTGACGTTACCAAAAACCGCCACGTAGGCACAAGCGGCTTCGTTGCGGTTTTGGACGAATCGCTCTTGCTGGTAATCGACAATGAATATTCGAAACAGCCCATAACTACAATAGGAATTGAGCCTCCCGAGGAAATGAAAAAGGGAAAAACCGCTACCGCGCTTTATTACGCTGATATTATCGACGGAGTTAACAACAACGGCGTAAAGTATATGTACGTATTCAAATTCGTTGAGGGCTACTGCATACTTGCCGCAATGCCCGAATCGGAAGCGGTATTTATGCGTGACGCATCTATTTACACCAGCATTTTCATGCAGGTTATTATCTTTGCAACGTTGTTTGTGTTTATTTATATACTCATAAAGCGTGTAATTATCAACAATTTGCAGAAGATAAACGATACTCTCGGACGTATAACAAAGGGCGACCTGAACGTCACGGTTGACGTGCGCTCAAGCAGAGAGTTCTCGTCACTTTCAGACGATATAAACTCCACGGTTGCAACACTCAAGCGGTATATTGCCGAGGCCGCCGCGCGTATTGACAAGGAACTGGAATATGCAAAGCAGATACAGCTTTCGGCGCTTCCCACAAACTTCCCGACAGACGAGGAATACGGCATTTACGCACAGATGATAGCGGCAAAGGAGGTCGGCGGTGACTTTTACGACTTCTATAAGCTGAGCGATACAACGGTAGCGTTTCTTGCGGCAGACGTTTCGGGCAAGGGAATTCCCGCGGCGATGTTTATGATGACCGCAAAAACAATTATCAAGGACCTTGCCGAAAGCGGAATGGCTGTAAACGATATTTTCACAAAGGCAAACGAAAAGCTTTGCGAAAACAACGAATCGGGCATGTTCGTTACCGCGTGGATGGGCATTCTTAACGTAGAAACGGGCGTTTTGCATTATGCAAACGCAGGACATAACCCGCCGTTGCTTAAACGCGCAAACGGTGAGTTTGAATACCTTAGAACGCGCGCAGGCTTCGTTCTTGCGGGTATGGAGGGAGTCCGTTACCGCGTGGGCGAGCTAAAGCTTGAGCCGGGCGACAGAATGTTTTTATATACCGACGGCGTTCCCGAGGCAACGAATGCCGGAAACGAGCTTTACGGCGAAGACAGGCTTATTGAATTTATGAATAAGAATTCCAATGAAAACGCCGTGTCGCTTTTACCCAATCTCAAGGCGGATATTGATGAATTTGTGGGAACAGCCCCGCAGTTTGACGATATTACCATGCTTATGTTTGACTACAAGCCTGAAAAGGGAGATGAGAGTATGATAAGCAAAAAATTCCCCGCAAAGACCGAAGCGCTGTCTGACGTGCTCGGATACGTCGAAGAGATGCTTCAGAGCTATGAATGCCCGATGAAAACCCAGATGGCGGTTTGCGTTGCGATTGAAGAGGTGTTTGTAAACGTTGCTCACTATGCCTACCGCGGAGGAGAAGGCGATATGACTCTCGGAATAGGCTTTGACAAGGAAAACCGCACCGTAACGTTCCGTATGGCCGATAAGGGCGTTCCGTTTGATCCGCTTAAAAAGCCCGATCCCGATATAACGCTGTCGGCTGAAGAACGCGAAATAGGCGGACTTGGAATTTTCATTACCAAGAAAACGATGGACACGGTGGAATACACCTATGAAAACGGCGAAAATATTTTAACTATGATTAAAAAAATATAAAGGAGATAAACCGAGATGACTATTGAAATTAAGAGAAATGCAGAAGAAACCGTTATTGAGCTTGTGGGAAGACTTGATACCACAACAGCACCCGCACTTGATAAAACCATAACTGAGGATATCGGAAATACCGACAACCTTGTTCTTGACATAAAGGGCCTTGAGTATATCTCCAGCGCAGGCCTTCGCGTGCTTCTTTCGGCACAGAAAAAGCTTCAGAAGAGCGGCTCAATGAAGGTAACAAACGTTTGCGAATCAGTTATGGAAGTATTTTCGATGACCGGCTTTGCCGATATTCTTACGATTGAATAAAGCAATATTAAACAGACGAGGAATAATTGGCTATGAAATCAAACGTATGCAAAATTGAAAAAGGTACAAGGGATCTTGAAGCCATTCTCAAGGAAAGCCAGAAGGTAGCGGAATATAACGACCTCACCCATAAGCAAGCACTCCAGCTGCGCTTACTTTGCGAGGAAATCGACGGTATGCTGCCGATGATAATCGACGATTTTAACGGCGATTTCTGGATCGAGTTTGTAAACGGCGTATGCAAGGTAAACGTATCGGTTGAATTCGAAGAATTTACCGCAGAGAAAAAGGAAGCGCTTATCAGCATTGCAAAGAACAAGAAAAACGCCGCTGCCGTGGGCATTGTGGGCAAGATACGCTCCGGAATTGAAAATATCTTTTTAAATGAAGATGCCCTTGTTATCAGCTCAATGTCGGCTGAATCGTTTTATATGGGCGACTACATTGATTATTCTTACTTCTGGTCGCTTGAAAAATACAGAAACAGCGTAAAGACAGAGGGTAAGGAAGACGAGTGGGACGAGCTTGAAAAGTCTGTTATCGCATCTGTTGCCGACGACGTTACGGTAGGTGTTAAAGGAAAACGCGCCGATATCGTTATTGTTAAAAAATTTGCGTGAGGTAGATAGATATGAAGATTGAGTTTACTGAAAACAACGGGGGCTTGCAGGTGGTTCTTGACGGACGTCTTGATACGGTAACCGCTCCCGAGCTTGAGAGCTTTATTGAAGAAAACTACGGTGATTCACAGATGCTTACCATCGATTGTGAAAAGCTTGCGTATATTTCATCTGCAGGACTCCGTGTTTTGCTTGCCGCACAAAAGAAAACAAAGGGCTTGATGAAGCTTACAAAGGTATGTGAGCTTGTAATGGAGGTCTTTGAAATGACCGGCTTTGCCGATATTCTCACCATTGAATAATTTGGCTTGTTAAAGGAGTATAGAAATGAACGTTACTTACCGTGTAGATAAAGATATTCTGTATATTGCCATTGAGGGAAGAGTAGATGCCTCCAACGCGGCATTGGCAGAAGAAAAGGTTTTTGACATTAAAAAAGAAAATCCCGCAAAGCATACTGTTGTTGATGCTGAAAAGCTGGAATACATTTCATCGGCAGGCTTAAGAGTAATTTTAAAGCTCAGAAAAGAGGAGCCGGAGCTTGCCATTATAAACGTTTCCGCAGAGGTCTACGATGTTTTTGATATGACAGGCTTTACCGATATGGTTACCGTTGAAAAGGCTTATCAGAAAATGAGCGCAGAGGGCTGTGAGTTTATTGCAAAGGGCGCAAACGGCGCCGTTTACCGCTACGATGATGAAACCATCTTGAAGGTTTATTTTGCAAAGGACGCCCTTCCCGAAATCAAGCAGGAGCGCGAAAATGCAAGACGTGCATTCGTTCTCGGCATTAACACCGCCATTCCCTACGGAATTGTGCGCGTGGGCGAGTCATACGGCACCGTTACCGAGCTTTTGAACGCAACGAGCGTTACAAAGCTTATCCGCAAAAATCCCGACGATCTTTCCGAGGCGGCAAAATATTATATTGATATGCTTAAAAGCATTCACGCCATTGAGGCAGAGGACGGAGAGCTTCCTGATATGAAGGAAACCGCTTTGGCGTGGGCAGATTTCGTTTCGCCGCATATTCCGGAGGATCAGAGCGAAAAGCTTCACGCTCTTATAGAGGCAGTGCCCAAGCAAAATACCCTTATGCACGGCGACTATCACACCAACAACGTTATGGTTCAAAACGGCGAGCCGTTACTTATAGATATGGATACTCTTTGCATGGGTCACCCCGTATTTGAGCTCGGCTCAATGTTCAACGCATTTATCGGTTATGCAGAGCTTGATCACGACAATATGATGAGCTTCTTTTTCGGTTACAGCTTTGAAACGGCAGTTAAATTCTGGGAAACCGTGAAAATGTATCTTAACACCGAGGATAAGGAACGCCTTGAAAGCGTTGCCAAAAAGGCAATGGTAGTAGGATATACCAGAATGCTTCGCCGCGCTCTTCGCCGTCCCAACGATTCCGACAGCCCCGCAAAAATCGAAAGATGCAAGGAAATGCTCGCAAAGCTTTTGAACGAGGTCGAAAGTCTTGTCTTTTAAGGAATTTAAATCCCGCGTTTTGTAAACGCGGGATTTTTATTTGAATTTTACAAAATCCGAGCTTTTTCTTGACAGAGAAAACCAAAAGTGATAAAATGGAATCAATGCAAGAGCTTGCATAAAAAAATTAAGGAGGATTCTTTTATGGAATCAAAATTCTCGGGCGGACTTTTAGGTTTAATAGGTATTTCACTTCTTCAGGGCCTTATCATCACATTTACCTTGGGCATCGCAACTCCTTGGGCTATCTGTTTAAAGGAAAGATGGATAGCAAAGCATACCGTTATTGACGGACATCAGGTCGTTTTTGACGGCAAGGGCAGCCAGCTTTTCGGCCACTACATCAAATGGTTCTTGCTTTCAATAATCACTTTCGGCATCTACTCTCTCTGGGTAGGAATCAAAATGCAGCAATGGATCACCAAGCACACACATCTTGCATAATATATTCAAAATCGATAAAAGCGCCGTAATCGGCGCTTTTGCTTTTACTTGACGGATCAAAGGCATTGTGCTAAAATTAAAACAATGCTAAAACAAGGGGCTTGATTTTATGTCAACTGTGAAGATCAACAAAAAGAATTGCAAAATGATAGCGCATCGCGGACTTTCGGGGCTTGAAACCGAGAACACCGCATCGGCATTCGTGGCTGCGGGAAATCGCTCCTACTACGGCATTGAAACCGACGTTCACAAAACGGCAGACGGGAAATTTGCCGTCATTCACGATTTTGATTTAAAGCGCCTCGCGGGCGAGGATATAAAGGTTGAGGAAACGGAATTTTCAAGGCTTTCGGAGATAATACTTTTCGATAAAAACGGAGAAAAGTCAAGGTTAGATCTTCGCATACCCACCCTTGAAAATTATATTGATATTTGCAAAAAATATCAAAAGCAAAGCATTTTGGAGCTTAAATCGGACTTTACAGAGTCGGAGATTGCGGAAATAGTAAAGATAATAAAGGAACGGGATTATCTTGAAAAGGTCACATTTATTTCCTTTGTTTACACCAATTTACAAAAGGTGAGGGCGCTCCTTCCGGGGCAGTCGGCACAGTTTTTGTTTGACGTGATTGCCGATGAAATAATCGAAACGCTCGTAAAGGACGGAATAGACGTTGATGTGCATTACGCTGCCCTCGACGAAAAAACGGTTGAGCTTCTTCACTCGAAGGGACTTCGGGTAAACTGCTGGACGGTTGATTCAAAGGAAACCGCCGAAAAGCTTGCCGATATGAAGGTCGATTTTATAACGACGAATATTCTTGAATAAAAAGTGCTCCCCTCGCGTATTTTCCGCGAGGGGAGCTGCTTATAAGACGGATTGAAAATAAAAAACCTCGTTCTTTGGAACGAGGTTTTTTGAGACGTGTTGACAAAAAGGATGCCACTATATTTTATTTACACAATATAGTCTTTTCAAGTACAACCACACCTTCGGGATGTTGTCCACCGGTGAGCGAATGCGTGTGCATTTCCTTAATAGTCCACCCATCCTCCAAATATTCATTGATTATATTGGCACTTTCTTGCCAACGAAATTGAAAGTACAGCATTTTTTGTTTTTTAACGGTTTTCTTTACACCAAGTAGTTCATCAACGGTGGTTTCAAAATATGACGCAATATTAGGAAGTTGGGTAATATCCGGATAAGAAGTTGCATTTTCCCAACGACTGATTGCTTGCGGAGAAACACCGAAGATTTCAGCAATTTGTTCTTGTGTCAATTGTTTATCTTTGCGCAGGGCTTTGAATATTTCCGAAAAAGTAGCCATTTTAACTCCTCCTTTATTTTAATAATATTGTATCACACTTGTTTTACAATTTGAAATTAAAATTTGAGAAGATTTATCAAGTGTTTGTTGAATTTTTCACTATTTGAAAATTATTTGTTATTATTTTTTGCGGTGTTAATCGAAGAAACAAGCATCGCTCTCAAGGATTTGCACTTTGATTCAAGGAAATTATATTGCTCTTCTCCGACATAGTTGGTTTTATAAAGTAATTCCAACCAATATCCCGTTTCGTTTGCTTCTTTGAGGGCAATCTGCATTTTAGAGATAAAATCCGCTGTACCGTGTGCATATTTGGCTTCACGAATATTTGCGCCAATCGATGTTCCGCTTCTACCAATCTGGTTGGAAATGATACTTTCTCTTTGCTCTTTCAGTTGTTTAACAAGGTTTATAATATGAACCGCAAAATCCATAGATTGTTCAGAAAGTTTATCGTTTGCCATAATATCACCATCCTTTGAATAAAGTATATCATAATCTTTCAGTTTCGTCAATGAAGCATTCGCTCTGCGAATATGAAGCAGAAGCCTTACGGCTTCTATGAAGCGGCGCGTTGCGCCGTGAAGCGAAGCGCACACTAACTTCTCCGTGAGCCGAAGGCTCGCTTCACAGGGCGAAGCCCTGCTTCATTTTTCATGCGCGTCTGCGCGCTTCATTTCCAAACAAAAGAGCACTGCTCTCGCAGTGCTCTTTTGTTTGGAGCTGATAACCAGAATCGAACTGGTGACCTCATCCTTACCAAGGATGTGCTCTACCGACTGAGCCATATCAGCGCTTATTTAAGCCTAAATATTATAATGCCTTTTTGCGAAAATGTCAATAGTAAATTTAAAAAAATATGAATAAAAATAAAAAAACTGAAAAAAAGAAAAAAACGCTTGACATTGAGCACTTTTTTATCTAATATATATACATACTTGCTTAAAGGAGAAAACATTATGAAAATCAAAAAAACAATAGCAATAGCTTTGACTGTTGTGATGTCGGCAACCGTTCTGGTTGGCTTGGCAGGCTGTAACGGAGGAACGAAAATGAGCTATAAAGAAGCAATTTTTTCAACCGGTCTTACCCCTTATGCCTCTTACGAAGAATTTATTGCGGCTGAGGGCAATGCAATAACCAAGGAAGAAGCATTCTCGCAGGTTGTTATCCTCTCGGGCAATTTCACAAAGAACAGACTTGATGACGAGGAAATAACCAAGCAGCTTGGCTTTTTAACCGATTCAGAGGTTAATGAGGCAAATCGCGAGTCTCTTGCAATTGCAAACAAATTAAAATACGTAAACAAGGGCACAAGCGGCAAGATAAACACTGCAGACGGTCTTTCGGGTGCAGATGCGGCTTTTGCAATAGTTGCCGCGATGGGCTACGGCTTTGACGTTGAGCCTGAAAACGCCGTTTCGCTCTACACCAAATATGCAAAGCCCGGCAAGGAGGCAAAGGCTGCCGCAAATTCCGAAAGCCTTACCGTAGGCGGCTTTTACGCAATGATCTATTCTATGCTCCTTTCTTACGACGAGGGTGGCAACCATATCGGAAGCAAGCTCGTGCTTGATTATTCCGTTGACGAGATAACCGCTTACAAGGCAGGTATTGCCGACGGTGTTTTTGCTGTTCGTCTTACCGCTGCGGCAAACGAGCTTAACGCAACCGATATAAGCGGAATCGTTGGCGCAAACCTTGCAGAAAAGAGAGTTGAGCTTCTTTCAGAGCTTTACTCGGCATTTACCGCAACCAACGATAAAACACTTAAAACCGCAGTATCCGTTGCAAAGAAGGCGCTTAATAACGCAGGCAAGAAGATTGATAAGGTTTATTCCGGAATCAAAAAGGGCGGCGTAGCCGAGCTTTCATCTGCTCTTAACGTTGAGGACAGAAACGTTGTTGCCTCTACCTTGACCGAAAAGGCGGCAACCGTTACCAAAACCGATAAAACCGTTGTTTTGGAAAACGCATACTCGAAATTTGTTTTCGATATTTCAAGCTTTGCACTTACAAGCTATTATAACTATGAAGTAAAAAGCGAATTGCTCACAGAAAGAGCAAAGGTTTTCTCCTTTAACTATAACGGAACCGAATACGATCCTTCAAACTGCACCCTCGTTTCAACCGAGATAACCGAAAACGGTAACGTAAAGACGGTTGTATTTACCTTCTCGGCGGCAAACGGCGATCTCACTCCCGTTGTAACCATTACAATGGATAACACCCTTGAAACCAAATTCGATTTCATTATTAAGAACAATACCGGCGACGCTGTAACCTTCACTCCCGTTTTCCCCGATATGGGAACCTTGAAAATCGGCGAAGATCCCGTTGACGACTGGTATATGTATCCCCGTAAGGGCGGTATTATTTCAAATAAGAGAGTAACACTTTCCGGCGGACTCAAGGCTACCTACGGAAGCGGCGTAACCTTCCCCGTAATTTCTCTTTATCAGCTTTCGGGCGGCGGAAGCTATTTTATGCTTCAGAACGACTTTTTACAGGTAAAAGAGCTTGAGTTCGTAAAGGATCCCCGCTACGGCTCAACTATAAGCGTTTCTTACCCCGAGCGTGACATTCTTGCAGATGAAACCTGGACCTGCGCAACAATGGCGATCGGCTCCCACAGCGGTGACTGGTACAATGCAATCTGCGCATACAGAGCATACGTTGACACCTGGTACGATTTCCAGGCAGAAAGCGACGCACTTGACGGCAACATTCAGTTCAAACAGGTATTTGTAAAGCAGGGTGTTCAGAACAAGGAGCTTGCCGATGCAGAAAAGAGCCCCTCTGAGCTTGTTGAGCAGATATTTGAGCTTGGCAACCGCTTTGGCGGATACGACACTCTCCACTGGTTTGACTGGTGGGATAACCTTGGTGACTACAACTACTATTCCGTAATGGGCGGCAAACAGGAAATGAGAGAGGTTGCCGACGTAGTTCATTCACTTGGTAAAAAATACAGCCTCTACACCGAGGGTATTTTGGCAAACACCTACTCAAACGTATATCTTGAATACGGCGAGGAAATCTACCGCCTTACCAAAGACGGCAAGCATCAGAATCCCGACACCTCATTCAGCTGCACCTGCCTCAAATCGGTTTACAAGGGCATTTATATGGATAACCTTCTCAGAATTGCCTCTGATCTTCCCGTAGATATTCTTTATCTCGATCAGTTTGCAAACCAGATTGCAAGCGAGTGCTACAATCCCCAGCACGATCATCAGGATCATTACTGCGTTCTCGCAGGTCAGATAGAGTTCTTGCAGGAGCTTCGCGAGAATCTTGACGAGATAAGAGAGGGAATTGCAATCGGCGGCGAATATCCCATGAGCGATTACGGCTCACAGTTCACCTCTTACGTATTTACCTATAACAACAGCATCTGGTACACCGGTCTTGACGGCGTTTCGGCAAAGCCCACCGCAGACCTTTATACTTTCCTTTTCCCCGAGGTTAAGCTTTACAACATCACCATCGCTGCATCTAAAGACGCAAGCTACGATGAGGATAACAACGCAGCAAGCGCTTATTACGAGGCACTCAAGTCGTTGAAGCTCGTATTCTTCAACGGTGAGGGCAGATGGCATGACGAGGGCTACACCGGCTGGTCAGATGATTGCATTGAGTTTGTAAATAAGTCCATGACTGCAGTTGCAGCCTTTGAGGACGTATTTATGGGTACTAACAAGACCCCGCTTCTTTACACCGATAACGACAGCGTTTTCGTAAACCGCTTTGCTTCAGAAGATGAAAGCACCGTAATATTTACCGTGCTCAATAACTCCCCCGATGCGGTGGAAAACGTAACCTTTACCCTTGAAAACGCTGCAGATTACAGCTTCTTCGATATTTTAAACGATAAGGCTGTTGACTACTCTGTAAACGGCAACAAGGTTACCGTGAAGATCACCGTAGCGGCTGACGACGTTGTTGGCATAGCAGCAATAAAATAATTTGGAGAGATAAAATCAAATGAGAGAGATAAGAGAATTTGCATCAAAGCTTATAACGCCTCCGCGTGAAGGAAATCCCGTTGTAATGTGGTTCTGGAACGGCGAAGTGACTGAAAACGATATACACGAATATCTCGTTGCCTTCAAGGAGCAGGGGATTTATGAGTTTTTCATTCACCCTATGTACGATATGGAGGTTGAATATCTCTCACCCAGATTTTTCGAGCTTATAAAATACGCCGTTTCCGAGGCAAAGCGCCTTAAAATGCGCTACTGGATATATGACGAATATAACTGGCCCTCGGGTATTGCGGGCGGAAAGGTGCTTCGCGAGGGCAATTGGGCAAAGTCCAAGGTGCTTTCGCGAGTTACAGCCGAGGTTAAAAGCGGAGAGGAATATTGCACCGAGGTTGAAAAGTTTGTAACGGCACATTTCCGTTCAAACGGAGAAACTGTTGATATTTCCTCCGAAATGACCTTTGAAAGAACCGAAAACGGCGAAAAGGTTTTTTATAAAAACGTCAGAGGCGACGGAGAAATTTTCGTAACCTACCGCCACGTGCAGTCAAGAGTCGGCTGTAACGATATGTGGAGCAGCTGGACCACGGGCGAAGGCGGCTACGTTGACGTTTTCAATGAAAAGGCAATAGATAAATTCATAGAATACACCTATGAGGAATACAAAAAGGCAGTAGGCCACGAGTTTGGAAAAACCGTAAGAGGTATTTTTAACGATGAGCCTGCCTTTACCGATTTCGATGACACCTCAAAGGGTCTTATCCCCTGGAGCGAGGAGTTTGCCGATCAGTTCAAAATAAGAAACTGCTACGATATAGTTCCCAAGATCTACCTCCTTTTTGAAAATAACGAAACCGAGGAGGAGCTTAAATTAAAGCGCGATTACCGCGATACCCTGGGCGAGCTTTTCAGAAAGACCTATATCGAGAGAGTAAGCGGCTGGGCAAAGAAAAACAAGCTTGAGTTTACCGCACATCTTCTCGGAGAGGAATTTCTCACCGCTCACACCGAGCAGTTCGGCTCCTTCCTTGAAGCACAGCGTCTTTTAACGGTGCCTGCCATCGACTCGGTATTTTCGGGCGACTTTATAGATCAGGAGCGCTTTAACGTAAGTGCATCAATGCTTGACTCGGCAGCACATTGGCTTGGCAGAAACAAGACTCTTTGCGAAACCTACACCGGAAGCGGCTGGAAAATAAGCCTTGGCGAGATGAAGAGAATTGCAAACCGTATTATGATGCAGGGCGCAACCAATCTTCAGTTTATGGGTGCATACCACTGCCTTTACGGAATGAAGAAATATCTTATGCAGTGCTATCCGCCTTCACACGGACCCAATAACGTGCTCTTTGAAAACTACGGCCTTCTTGCCGACTATATGTCGCGCTTGTCGGCTATCGTTTCGGGAAGCGTTAAAAAAGCGTCGGTTCTGGTGCTTTATCCCACAGCTACTGCAGCAATGACGAGCAAGGCAAACTATATTCACACATGGGAATATTCAATAAAGGATTTTGAGGATAAAACCACCTACCGCCAGATGGACGGCGCGGTTACGGCGGTAATAAACTCCCTTATATCACAAAAGATAACCTTTGAAATAGCATTTGACGAGCTTTTTGAAAACTGCAGAGTTTCAAAGGGAAAAATATACTTTACTCTCCAGAACGGCACCGAGGCAGGACCTTACGATACGGTTGTTATTCCTGCGGCGAAATATCTTCGCGGAAAGACTGCGGCGGCAATCTCGGAGTTTGTAAAGGAAGGCGGCAAAACCGTTTTGGTAAACGATTTGCCTATTAAAGAGGTTGACGGCTTTGAGAGAATTTCCTGCTTTGACGGAATGTCGCTTGACGGATTTGTAAAGGCATCTTGCGAGGTTAAGGAAAAATGGCAGGAAAAGAAGACCGACTATTTTGAAATTGCCAAAAACGTAAGAGGTATTGCCACAAACGAGGTATCTCTTGAGGAAAGAGGCAAGGTTTCGGCGGCACTTTCAAAAGCAATGATAACCCTTATGCACGAGGAGCCTGCGAGCGTAACGGGCGACGATGACGTGCTTTGCTTCGTAAGAAGCCTTGACGATATAAACGTTTACCTTATTGCAAACGATGCAAAGGTTCCCCAAAAGGTAAAAATTGCCCTTAAAAACGAAAAGAAAGCCATTATTTTTGATATAGATAAGGGCGCAGTTGTGGGAGAATTTAACAGAGATACCGAATTTACTCTTAACGGCTACGAGGCGTTTGCGGTGTTTGCAGGCGAAATAGAAAAAATCTCCGAGCTTGCAAAGGCGCTTGAAAGCGAGAAAACGGTTGAAGCCTCGGGAGTTTACGAGGAGGTTTCGGGATTGAGCTTTAAGGCAGCTTTGGGAAATACTCTTCGCCTTACCTTTGATATCTGCCGTAAGCCCGAAGTAATAGAGAACAAAAAGGGAAAGGAAATTTACGACGAAGCAATAAATCTCGGAAGAAACGATTTCGTTTTACAGCTTGAAAAGTGCATCGATCCCAATATGGCGCCTTGCTTCTCCTCCGAAATCGGAGTAGGCACGCGTTATCTTGCCAAGTCGGTGTTCTCTGTGATAAATAAACCCAAAAAGCTTGAGCTTATTGTTGAGGATATTTACGATCAGAAGTTCATTTTAAACGGCACTCCTCTTAAATACGGCAAAAACGAAAAGGTTTATGACAGAAGAAACAAGGTGTTCGATATAACGGGAATGGTTGCCGAGGGCACCAATATCCTCGTTGTTACCGGAAAAACGCCCGATTACGATATGCCTTATGTTATTCCCTTTGCGGCAGTAAGAGGAAACTTCTCTCTTGACGAGAACAGCGCGATCGTAACCCCGAAAACCGAAAACGTTTTCGAGTTTACCTCTGCGGGCTATCCCCATTACAGTGGAAAGGCCGTTTACGAATTCAAGAGAAAGTTCGAAGATAACAATAAGATTTTAGAGCTTGAAACGAGAGATTACGCGGCGGTATTTGTCAATAATTCCTTTGTTGACGAGCGCGCATGGCCGCCTTATCGCTACGATCTTTCGCACTATCTCAAAAAAGGCGAAAACGATATAAAGATCTATCTCACGCCCACAATGTCGAATTTGTTTGGCGAAACGGTAGAAAGCGGAATTAAAAAAGCAATAATACTTGATAAAAAGCTCAAAGAGTGATACAATGTTATTGTAAATCCGTAAACTAAGAGAATTGCGGCTTTAGCAATTCTCTTTTCTTTTAAAAGGAGAAGAACGATGAAATACACCGATGCAATAAATTACATCAACTCATTTTCAAGCTTTTCGCACCCTGCGTCGCTTGAAAGGATTGAAAAAATTCTCAAAGCTCTAAAAAATCCCCAAAACAGCCTTCGCTTCATTCACGTTGCGGGCACCAACGGCAAGGGCTCGGTTGCGGCGTATATTTCCTCGGCGCTTTCCTTTGCCGGAAAAAAGTGCGGAGTGTACTCCTCGCCCTATATTTACGAATTTACCGAAAGAGTGAAAATAGACGGTAAAAATATTTCAAAGCGTAGCCTTTCGGCTGCGGTTGCAAAGGTAAAAAAGCTTGGACTTACTCCGAACGATTGCACTCAATTTGAGATAATAACCGCGGCGGCATTTCTTTGCTTTAAAAGAGAAATGTGCGACGTTGTTGTGCTTGAAACGGGACTCGGCGGCAGATACGATGCCACCAACGTAATAAAAGCCCCTCTTTGCAGTGTAATAACCTCAATATCCTTCGATCACGTGAGCGTATTGGGCAACACTCTTTCGCAAATCGCCTTTGAAAAGGCGGGAATTATAAAGCCTCACGGAATTACCGTTGTTTCGGGTAAAAACAGTCCGGAGGTAATAAACGTTATAAAAAAAGAGGCCGATTCAAAGAAAAACCGCTTTGAAATAGCCGATATATCCTGCGTGACCTCCTTTTGCATGGAACGCGACGGAATAACCTTTGATTACAAAGGAAAAACCTTTAAAACCGGAATGACGGGTGCATTTCAGCTTGAAAACGCCGTGACCGCAATAGAAACAATATATGCGGTATATCCCGACATAAACGAAAAGGCGCTCCTTAACGGAATTTTCAACGCAAAGCTTCACAGCCGTTTTGAGCTTCTTTCCGCAAACCCCGTGGTAATATCCGACGGCGCTCACAACGAGGACGGAATGAGAGTGCTTGTTGAAAATTTAAAGACGCTTTACCCCGAAAAGAAGATACACGCGGTAATTGCAATGTGCGGTGATAAGGATTATAAAAACGTTGTTTCGCAGATATCTGCGGCGTCAGATGCGGTTTACGTAACGAAAACCGATAATCCGCGCGCCCTTCGCACTGAGGAAATTGCGGTGGTTGCAAGAGAGCACGTTGCCGACGTAACCGAATACGAAAATGCAAGAAACGCTTTTATGAGCGCTTTGAAGAGAGTGAGAAAGGATAAAAACGGAAGGCTCCTTGTTGTTTGCGGCTCGCTGTTTTTGCCAAAAACAATATTCGGCCCGCTTGGAAAAATCAAGTACTGATATTATGAGATTTTAGCTTAAACGTATCTGCATACGGCGGTTGTTTATTAAAAAACTGAAAATATTTTGAAAAATAGCCGCCAATTTAAAGAAGCGGCTATTTTTTACTTGATAAACCGAATAAAATATGTTAATATAATAATAGTAATATTTACGGAGAGAAATCTTTAATGGAAGAATTTAAAACCGAAAACCCCATTATCGGGGAAACGGAAGAAAATAAAGAAGTCGAAACGCCGTTGACTGTAAACACCGTTGAAGCAGAAGCGGCACCGGTTGCTGTTGCTTTTGAGCCTTTGGCAGATGAAGCGAAGGCGGCGGAAGAAAAAGCCAACAAAAGAAGAATAAAGCGCGCCGTGTCTGCAGCAAGCACCGTGCCGATAATCAATATGGGAGTAAGTATTGTAATTACCTATACGCTTCCTTTTATCGTTTCATATATCTATCAGATAGTTGCGGTTATTTCGGGAACGGTTCCCTCTGAAGAAAGCTATTTTTATTTCGTTGAGTACTTTTTTAACGGAAGCGGCGTTGTGGCACAGGCTGTGTCTATACTTCTTTACGCTGTTTTAATGGCGTCGGGACCGCTTGTTTTCTGGATAATAAATTCAAAGCACCGCTTTAAGGAGCTTATCGGCTCAAGCAAGGTATCTTTTTCGAAATACGTTTATTGCACCGTTTTTGCAATAGGAATATCAAGTGTATTCAATATTATTGCGGGCTTGATTCTTTCCTTCCTTTCGGCACTTGGAATTGAAATGTTCGTGCCCGATTTTTCGGCTCCCTCGGCGGAATATTCGGTAGCGGCAATGGTGCTTTATATCATAAGCATAACCGTAATGCCCGGCATTTTTGAAGAATTTGCATATCGCGGATTTACCGTGTCGAGAATAAGAAAGGCTGCGCCCTATGCGGCAATATTCCTGTCAAGCATAACCTTCAGCCTTATGCACGGAACGGTAACGCAGATTCCGGGAGCCTTCATTTTCGGCCTTGTGCTCGGCTATTTCGTTGTGAAATACGATTGCATCTGGATCGGCGTGGTTGCACACTTCGTAAACAATCTGTTTTCGATTTTGCCCTCTGTTATTTCACAGTACGTCAATGCGGTTGAAATAATCAACCTCGCGTCGTCTGCGGTTTCCGCAATTATCCTTGTTGCAACCTTTTGCCTCGTGCCGGTATATTTGATGCGTCACGGCATAAAAATCAAAACGGAGGAAGGAGCACTTGGCTTTAAAGACGGAATGAAGGCGGTATTTACCTCGGCGGGCTTTTACGTAATGCTTTTCGTTGCCGTGCTTAATTTCATCACCACCAATTTCGGTGAGGAAATACTCAACTATGTTCTGTCGGTTTGGGTTAAATGAAAATGACAAGCGATGAGAAATTTATGCGCGCGGCAATAGCACAGGCTCGCCTTTCACTGAAAAGCGGCGACGTGCCCGTGGGCTGCGTAATAGTGCGAAACGGAAAAATAATAGCGCGCGCTCATAATGAAAGAGAAAAAAAGAAAAACGCGCTTTGCCACGCCGAAATAACGGCAATAGACAGAGCCTGCAAAAAGCTCGGCGGCTGGCGCCTTGTTGATTGCGAGCTTTACGTAACGCTTGAGCCGTGTCCCATGTGCGCGGGCGCCATAATAAACGCAAGACCCGTTCGCCTCGTTTACGGTGCAACCGATGAAAAGGGCGGTGCCGTGAAATCAAAGGCAAGGCTTTTTGAACAGGGCTATAACCACCTTCCCGAAATTGAAAACGGTGTTTTGGAAAAGGAATGCTCCTCTCTTTTGAAGGGGTTTTTCAGGCAACTGCGTGAAGAAAAGAGCAAAAAGACCGAAATTACCGAATAAATTACTAATTAACTGCCTATTGCATTAACTTTAAATTTCGTTTGGATTATAAATGCCTTAAATTTATATTATTTTTTTTCAATTTACTTGACATAAGGCACATTGTGCTTTATAATATTGGCAAACCAAAAAAATTTTAGGAGGAACAAACTAATGGACAAATTACTTGAAAAAGTCTATGGCATGTCTGCTGAAGAAATGGCAGCAGCAAAAGAGCACCTTATGGTTGGCGGCGGCAGCCCCTTCACCACCGCTCTTCAGACCGGCGACGGCATCAGAGTTACCGACATCAACGGTAAATCTTACATCGACTGTACTTCTCAGAGCTGGGCTCTCTACCTCGGTCACGCTAACAAGGAGATTCGTGAAGTAGTATATGAGCACATGCAGAACCAGTCTCATATCCACCAGGGTTTCGACACCAAGATCAGATACGCTCTTGCAAAGAAGCTTACTGAAATCGCACCTCCCCACATCAACAGAGTTTCTTTCACCGCTTCTTCCGGTCTCGGTATCGAAGCAGCTATCAAGCTTGCTCTTAAGAACGTAGAGGGCTCCAGAAAGGTTATCGTTCTTGACGATGCTTATCACGGCAACTCTCTTACCACTGCAGCAGCTTCTTGGACTTCTACCCAGGCTTCCGGCAAGTTCACCGGCGTTATGAACTTCAGAAACGGTCTTAACGATCTCTTCGTAAGAGTTCCCAACCCCTACACCTATCAGTGGAAGAAGACCAACAATCCCGAAGATTGCATCGACTACTGCCTCGCAGCAATGGAAAATGCTATCCAGAGAGAAGTTGTTGGACAGGTTGCAGCTATCCTCGTTGAGCCCATCCAGGCTTCCGGCGGTCAGATCATTCTCCCCAAGAGATACCTCGAGGGCGTAAGAGCAATCGCTGACAAGTACGGCTGTCTCCTTATATTCGACGAAATCCAGACCTACTGCCGTATCGGTGAGTGGTTTGCATACAACTACTTCGGCGTAGAGCCCGACATCATCTGCACCGGTAAAGCAATCGGCGCAGGCTTCCCCATGGCAGCAGTTCTCCTTCGCGATGGCCTCAAGGGCTTCGAGATGAACGCTGAAGAGCTCCACACCTTCGCTAACAACACCGTTTCTCAGGTTTGCGCACTTAAGCAGATCGAAATCATCGAGAGAGACAACCTCCTCGAGAACACCAGAAACGTTGGTAAGATCATTGGCGACGGCGTAAAATCCATGATGAACGCATATCCCGAAATCGGTGAAGTTCGTCAGGCTGGTTTACACATCGGTGTTGAAATGGTTGCTGATCCTGTATCTAAGGAAGCACATCCCGCAGCTGGCAAGATCAAGTCCGTAGCAGTTGACAACGGCCTTATCCTCGGCACCGGCGGCTTCAGAAAGCACATCCTTAAGATTAAACCTCCGCTGATCACCACCCCCGCAGATGCAGCAGAGATCCTCGAGCGTTGGGAAGCAACTCTTAAGGCATCACTCAGATAATTATATTTCGGTAAACAGAAGATGCCACCCATTCACTATGAGTGGCATCTCGTTTTAAAAAGGAGATATTAAAATGTTTGAAATTTCACTCAAGGGCCAGACCGCTCTTATCACCGGCTCTGCAAGAGGCATCGGCGCAGAAATCGCTCGTCAGATGGCTAAAGCAGGTGCAAACATCGTTATAAACTACGTTCCTTTCCCCGCAGACCTCGAAGCATATCCCGCTCTTCTTGAAGAACTCAAGGGCTACGGCGTTGACGCTATCGCTTGCGAAGCAGACGTTTCCAACGAGGATCAGGTTAAGGCAATGGTAGCAACCGCTAACGAAAAATTCGGCGGCGTTGATATTCTCGTTAACAACGCAGGTATCACCCCCGTTTCCTCTATCGAGGATATGCCTACCGCTATGTGGAGAAAGACCATGGGCGTTATGGCTGACGGTCCTTTCTACTGCACCAGAGAGGTTCTTCCTTACATGCTTTCCAAGAAGTGTGGTAAGATCCTCATGATCACCACCAACTGCACCGTAAACGGCGGTGGCGGCTCTGTTGGCTATCCTGCAGCAAAGAGCGCAGCTGAGGGTATCGTTAAGACTCTCGTTAACGCTTATGCAGATAAGGGTATCCGCGCTAACATTATTCAGCCCGCTGTTATCGACACCGACCTCTTCCGTCAGAGATATGACACCGATGAGAAGGTTGCAGAGTACGGCAAGAAGCAGCCTGTTGGTCACGTTGGTAAGCCCATCGACATCGCAAACGCAGCAGTATTCCTTTGCTCCGACAAGGCTGAATACATCTGCGGTGCAATTCTTCCCGTTGACGGCGCAAGAACCTACTACAAGAAATAAGCCTATAAAGCTTTTAAAAAGGTCGCATTTTGCGACCTTTTTATTTTTTTATGTGGAAAAGTGTTGACAATCAAAAAGTTTGTTTCTATAATAAAAGTAACACAAATTATTGAAGGAGCAAACTATGAAAAAGATTTTGTCTGTAATTTTAGCGGCAATTCTTGTTTTAAGCCTTGCATCGTCGCTTTCCGCATTCGGTGCAGAGGTTTCACCTGATTGGACCCTTCTTGAAAGAGATGCCGACGGCGCAAACGGCAGCGTTTCGGTTTCCGAAAACGGTGCGTTTTTGCTTTCCGCTCCGGGCTGGACGGGCTACGGAATCGGCAGCAAAAAAATGTATCCCCTTGATGCGAATAACCCCATTGAAATTGATGCCGATATCACCTTGGGCGCAGTTTGCCCCACGGGCGAGGGAGCCGAGCATCACAGATTTTTTGCAATAATATTAACTGACGAGGCGCTTACCTACACCAAAACCTACGGTGCAAGCAGTCTCCCGGGTACTGAAAACTACGTTGAGCTTCGCATATACGATACAAATGCGGTTGACGGCTCCAAAATGGCAAAGCTGAACGTTGGCGGTGTATTTACTGCATTTACCGGCGGAAAAAACAGCGAAACGGTTGCGATTTCGGGCTTTAATGCCACCGAAAGTACCGATGCGGCAATTTCCGTGAGAGTAAACGGCAACGATATGGAATTTTATTTTAACGGCGCACTCCTTGTTACTGCAAACGGCGTTGCGGAAGCTTTTGAGGGTAAGGCGTATTTGAACTTTGCGGCTTCTGCTTACGGCTCTGCCGCAGTTGAAAACTGTGCGGTAAACACAATAAACGGCGCGCCCGCAAACAACTCATGCGGCACTCTTGAACCCTCTGCCGACAGCAAGGCGGTGCTTAACGAGGAAAAATGGACTCTTTGCGCGCCTGCGTCTGAGATAGGCAAGCTTTACCCGATGAGCAACGGCAGCTTCGTATTGAATTCTGCAGGCTTTGGCGGAATAGGCGTATTTTCCAAGGAGCATATAAAAATAAAAAATATAGAAATGACGGTTGACGTTTCTGTTCCCGTTGGAAATATTCCCACGGGCGGACCCGATTACATAAGAGGCTTCTCGCTTGTTTTTGCCGTAAACCCCATTGAAAAGATGGAGATAAGCGGCGCAACCGCCGTTCCCACCGATGAGGGATATCTTGCAATTCGCATAACCGACGATGAGGCAATGGACGGCAAAAAGAATCTCTATATAATTCCTTCGGGAAGCATAGCGAATATTGTGTTCGGCGACGTTTACGGCCCTGTAAACGAGCCTATTGCACTTGAGGGAATTGACGTAACGGAAAATTCGTCTTTAAAGCTTACCGTTAAGGTTTCGGGAAAGGATCTCACCGTGCTTGTAAACGGAAATACCGTTGCAACGGTTGAGGGAATAATGAAGGGCTTTTACGGCAGAGCCTCAATAGGCTTTACTGCGACCTCCTACGGCTCTGCACTTTGCCAGGGAGTAAACGTAAAGCTTATAAACGGCGAAGCGGTAAATAACGTTGATTTCAGTAAGATTCAGCTTCCCGAGGCAAAAACAACGGGCGGCTGCGGAAACAAAGGATAATAAAAATTCAAACGGCACCGAGAAATCGATGCCGTTTTTATATGATTTTATAAATTTCCTTATAAAGCATATTTTTTAACAGATTAAATTCTTTTTCCGAAGGGGTTAGGGCGGTTGCCATTATTTTGAGCGGTATCGGGCTTTTGCCTGCGTCCATTGCGGGCTGCGTGTAATCGTAATCGAAAAGAGAAAAGCCCAGGCGGCGGTAAAATGCAATGCGGCGGCAATTTGACTCGTTTATCGGTAACTCGACCTCAAGACAAAACGGCTTTTGGTAAAGCTTTTTTAATTCCAAAATCATTTCGCTTCCTATTCCAAGGCCGCGAAGCTCCTCTTTTACCGCAAAATGCTCAATGAAAATGTAATCCGAAAGCTCCCACACGGCAATAAAAGCAACGAGAGTGCCTTGACTCTTTCTGCCGTAAACGCGGTAGCGCGGATCGTTAAAAAGCTTTAGCTGATTTTCTTTAGTGCGGTATTCGTCAGGGGGTAACGAGCTTTTTAAAATAGAAAATATTTCTTCAAAATCATTTACCGTAAGCCTTTGCAATGGCGGATACCTCGTTTCTTGCGGAATGAAAACCTTGAGTTTAGTATAGCATAAAACCTATTGATTTTCAAGGTCGAAATAAAAATGCTTTTCAACCAAAGGAAGAAAAGCTACCAAAATTATTCATTATTCATCAGCGAAGCGGCTTCATTCTTCATTATTCATTCAAAATCCGCTTGACACCAAATGAATAATGAATAGTGAATAATGAAAAATGAATAATACAAATAAAAATCCGTTTTCTTACGAAAGCGTATTTTTTGTGGGGTGGGAGATGGGATTCGAACCCACGACATTCGGAACCACAATCCGACGCTCTAACCAGCTGGGCTACACC
>JAZRNU010000134.1:0-2188 GCA_045648325.1 Eubacteriales bacterium
CATAATATATTAAGAAAATAAATATCTTTTTATAAATTATTTAAGCCATTCGGGCGGATTTGCAAAAAATTCTTTGCCTGCAAGATACTCAAGACTGCCGCTCATATCGACAGGGAAGACAAGCTTATATGAAAACAGTGCCTGATATTTAAAGCCAAAGCGCTTATTTATCTCATTTTTACCGTATTTTCCGTCGCCTAGCAGGGGGTGACCGCTATCGGCAAATTGGACTCTTATCTGATGAGTTCTTCCTGTTTTCAGCTCTGCCTCAACAATAGAGGTTCCGTCTTTTAAGGTTTTAACGGTTTTGTAAAGTGTTATTGCTGTTTTTGCACCGCCCGAAAGAGTTTTCACAGATCTCACTGTGTTGGTTTTTGAATCCTTTAACAAATAAGATCTCAACTCGCCGTTTTTGGGCTTCATTTCGCCCAGAATGCGAAGCAGATAGAATTTTCCGAGTGTTTTATCTTTGATATCATCATTCAACTGACGCAAAGACTCTGCATTTTTAGCAACAATTACAATTCCGCCTGTATTTCTGTCTAGTCTGTTGCACAATGCAGGTGCAAAGCTATTTTCCTTTACAGGATCAAATTCGCCTTTATCATATAAATATGCCTTAACGTGGTTTATTAAGGTGTTTCTCGTTTCATTATCGTCCGAATGAACGATTAAGCCAAACGGTTTGTTGACGAGCATTATGTTTTCGTCTTCATATACAACGTCAATTTTTGCATTCAATGATAAAAATTCGTCTTGTTTTTCTTCTTTTTCAAAAAATTCATCATTGATATACAACTGTAATATATCGTTTAAATTAAGCTTTGAGTCTTGCTTTGCTGCCTTGCCATTGATTTTGATTCGTTTTAGCCTGAAATACTTATACATAAGCGATGCAGGTAATTTTTTTACGGCTTTTTGAAGAAATTTATCAATGCGCTGACCCGCATCATTTTCGTTTATTATAAATTCTTTCATAAATAGACCTCAAATACAGTTGATTTAATATGAATTCTTTGTTATAATATTATAAAACAAACAGAAAGGAAAGTTAATATGTCAGAAAATAAATTTCCGATTGTAACAATCAAAATGACTGACGGCAGGGAAATCAAAGCAGAGCTTTATCCCGATATTGCACCGCAGACAGTAAGAAATTTCATTTATCTTGCAAACGTTAAAAAGTTTTACAACGGCTTGATTTTTCACCGTTGCATAAGCGACTTCGTTATTCAGGGCGGTTGCCCCAAGGGAATAGGAATAGGAGGTCCCGGTTATACAATCAAGGGTGAATTTGAAGCAAACGGCTTCAGAAACAATATCCACCACGAGCCCGGTGTGCTTTCAATGGCAAGAGCTGCAAATTATAATTCCGGCGGCTCGCAGTTCTTTATCTGTGCCGGTGACTGCGGCTACCTTGACAGACAGTATGCAGGATTTGGAAAGGTTATTGAAGGTCTTGACGTTGTTTATGAAATCAGCACTACTAAAACCGGAGCAGGTGATAAGCCTGTTGTACCGCAGGTAATGGAAAGTGTTGAGGTTGAAACCTTCGGTATCAACTATCCCGCACCTGAAAAGCTTGAATGATATATAATTAAATTAAAATCGACGGGTTTTTACCCGTCGATTTTAATTTTTAATCTGATAAAATTAAACGAGCTTTGAAATTGATTCGTTTATTTTATTGAGCATTTCGGTATAGCTTGCAAGCTTCTCTCTCTCGGCGTTAATAACCTTTTCGGGTGCCTTGCTTACAAAGTTTTCGTTCGAAAGCTTGCCTTCAACACGGTTGATTTCATCGTGCAAACGGCTCTGCTCCTTCAAAAGTCTTTCTTTTTCCTTTTCAATATCTATAAGCTCATTTAAGGGAATAGATATTTTTGCGCCTTCGGAAACGATATCAACTGCATTTGCAATTGCTTCGGCCTTATCTGTGATGACAACCTTATCGGCAAATGCAAGCTTTTTGATAAATTCCTCACCGGATTTGAAAGCAGAAACCATTTCGGTTTCAATATATACGGTAGCTTTATGTGAAGGAGGAACATTCATTTCAGCACGAATATTTCTGATAGCCTTAATAGCCTGTAAAACAATTTCCATATCGGCTTCAGCATCTGCAAAATTGAGCTTCTCGCTATACTCGGGATAATCGGAAATCATTATTGAAGAATCAGCGTGGGGA
>JAZRNU010000135.1:0-3890 GCA_045648325.1 Eubacteriales bacterium
TAGATGTAGTTCGGAGTTGTAAGGTCCTTTGCACAGTAAAGCTTTGTGTATTCCTCTCGGTTATCAAAGATGTTTAATCCAAAGTGCATAACCTTTCCGAAATCCTTGCTTTCCTTATTTAAATTCTGAAGATTTAAATAAAAGAGGTAGGAGGCGCAGTGCTGACCGGGATTTGCCGTGTCGCCCATATGGTCTTCAAAATAAGTGAGCTTGAAACGGCCGGAGGCATAAAGCGTTTCGAAATTTACCAGTCGGACGTTTTGCAAATCTTTGCTTACCTCACTGAGATATTGCTCAACGAGAAGGTGAAGCCACTGAGTAACTCCCGTTCTCGTTTCGTCGTAGCATTTTGAAGCGTATGCTGCTTGCTTTACCATTCCTGCCTTGGTATCAACGGTAAGAGTGAGATCCTTGCCCTCGTAGCACCAGTAACCGTTTGAAAGCTTTGTAACCTTTCCGTCGGTAATGCTTTCGGATGCACCCCATTGCGAAATAGTCCAAACCGGTGATGCGTTTTTCTTTCCGTAGTCAAAACGGCCTTTAATCAGCGCACCGTCGGCGGTAGTTGTGCTTCTTACGTTAAAGCCACTGCTGAAATCGGGAGATACGAGTAATTCTTTACCGCTGTGCTTGATCGGCTCTTTCTTCATTCCGCTTCCTCCGGTACTGCTGCAACCGCAGAAGGAGCAGAAAATCGCTCCGACTGTGATTACAGAAATCAGTGATTTGATAAATTTAGGTATTTTCATAACACTTAACCCTTGATGTTTTCATACCACTGATTTACGTATTCGGTGTTCGAGGTACCGCCAAGATTTTCCCAAGAATCAACGATGGTATCGAAATAATCAACGGGCTGTGCGCCGAGTATGATCTGCATAAATCCGTCAATAAGTGTTTGGTTAAGAGTTGCTTCGGTTGCAAGCATATCTTCAGACTTGCTTCCAACGAATTTGTTGGTTAAGTAAAGGCCGTTTTCAATATAGTGACCCATAAGATATTCGGAGCTTTCCTCGCCGCCGTAAATCTTTTCCCAGCCCCACTGAGAGTTGTCGCCGTTTCTGTAAGCCATTACCCAATCGTAAACGTCTGCGTCAACGCCTTTGAGATCATCCTTGTTGCCAACATTCAAAGCTTCGGCAACGTTTTGTGCGCGTACGAAGTTTTCGCCAACCTTAGAAACGTTTACGGGAGCAAACTTCCAAAGCTCAGCAGCGTTTTCGTCGGTAACCATATCCTTTTTATATTCGTCATCGCTATCCAAGCTGCCAATGTAGAGGTAGTAGTTTAAAAGCTTTACAAGAACCTCGGGATTTTTGCACGAAGGGTTAACTGTGTAATACTGATAGCTGTTTATGTTAGCCTGGGGTCTTGCTTCTTCGCCGTCAACGGAAACAAGTCTGATCGGAACAAAATCAGCATTGGAATTTCTGTCCTTAACAGGCTGGAGGAAAAGGCCGTTGTGAACCTGACCGGGCCAGATTCCGCAAATGCTTGATTTAATTGCGGTTTCGTAATAGGTCATGTTGGGGTCTAAATAACCGCCTGCGTAAAGATCGGCAAGGGTACGGAGAGTATCCTTGATTTCGGGCTGAATGGAGCTGAATCCAAGGCTTCCGTCTTCAAGCTCAATCCAGGTGTTTAAGTAAGCGTGATTGCTGTTGAAAATTGCTGCACCGTAGGCAAAGAAGGAAGAATCAAAGGGGAAGCCGTAGGTGTCACCGTTGATGCCGTTAAGATCGGGGTCCTTGTCGTGGAAAGCCTTAACGACCTCAATAAGCTCATCAAAAGTGGTAGGAACCTGCATGTTGAGGTTGTCAAGCCAGTCTTTTCTTATCCAGTAGAAGGACCAGCTGTCGTTTTCGGAGCCGGTGATAGAGCAAAGAGCTTTGATTTCGCCTGCAAAGGTTGCGGGATAGAATATTTCCTCGCCTGCAAGGTCATAGCATTCTTTGAGCTCATCAGAAGCATACTGCTCGTAATAGGGCCAGATATTTGCAAGAAGATCGTTGTTTTCAAGAAGCTGCAAATAATCGTATGCATTGGGAGCGGCGTGAATATTGGTGATGTCGGGAATAGCGCCAGTTGCAATAGAGGCAGAAAGCTTTGTGAAATATTCTGCACTGTCGGAAATAGACCAAACAAGCTGCATATTAATTCCAAGGTCTGCCTTGATAGCGCTTGTCCAGTTGTTTTCTTCCATTGTCCAACCCTTATCGGCCAAGGTTGCGGTCATATCTGCAAACCAAGGACGTGCATAGGTTATTTTAATCATAGGATTGTAATAACTCAAGGTGGTGGGATCAAGCTCCTGACGGGGAGTAAAGGGTTCACCGCCGCCGCAAGAAGAAAGAACCATGGGAATTGCGAGTGCCAGAACGAGTAAAAGTGCTATTAGTTTTTTGCGCATAAAAATCAATCCTTTCATAATATATATATTTATAATATACCAATTAAAATAATTTGTCAACACATTTTTTGATTTTTAAAGCTTTACCGCAATATATTTTTAAAGAGGACGGTGTAGTTATGGCTGACAAAATAATAATTGTTGTATATTTAATAATTGTAACTGTAATCGGAATAAGCGCTTTTAAAAAGACAAGCAGTAATGAAACCTTTTATTCATCAAACGGAAACAACGGTATATTTTCAACAATAGCGGTTATGACGTCGGGATTTGTAGGGGGCGGATATTCCGTTGGAAATGCGGCGAAATGCTATGAGTACGGAATAAATTATTCATTTGCTGTTTGCGGATTTTCGGTTGGAATGATTTTATTCTCGTTTTTAGTACTGCCCAAAATAAATCCAAAAGGGCAAACGGTTGGAGAGGTTATAGAATATAGCTACGGAAAAAACTCAAGAAAATTCACGGCGTTCTTTTCCTTTCTTTATTGCCTCGGAATGCTTTCTGCTCAGCTTGCAACCTTAAACATTATAATATCGGAGTTTTTTGAAATAAGCGGAGTATTAAGCTCCGTTATATCTGCGGTGCTGATAATATTATATTCAACTGCCGGTGGAATGAATGCAGTGGTTAAAACCGATACGGCGCAGTTTGCTGTTTTGATGATAGGATTGCCTCTTCTTTTTGTGTTTTCGGTAATAAATGCCGGAGGAGTGGGAGAAATAGCAACGGTTACAACCGAAAAAAGCTTAAATATCTGCGAATTTGTTTCTCTGTTTATAGCTTTTGCGGTTGGAGAAATGGTTACGCCACAGCTTGTTCAGAAGCTTAAAATTACAAAGAAAAGGAACAATTTTAAAATTGCACTGATTTTATCGTCGCTTATATCTGCGGTATTGTTTGTAATTATCGGTGCAACGGGGATATGTGCGCATAATTTTATAACTGAAGTAAATCACCAAAATCTGCTTATTACAACTGCAATTATCGTTATGCCAACAGGATTAAAAGGTTTTGTGGGAGCTTCTCTTTGCGCAGTTTTAATCACCTCTGCCGATACTGCGTTAAATTCGGCTGCGGCGGCTGTTTCAAACGATTTGCTTGAAAAAAAGAGCATTAAAACGGCAAGGACGGCAAACGTAATTATAGGTATATTGGCAATGATTACTGTAATGATAATTCCAAACGTTATTGAATTACTTATGATATCATACAAGTTCTGGTGTCCCGTAGTGTTTGCACAGCTGTTGTTTGCATTGAAAGGGAAAAGGTCAAATGAGCTACTCTTTACGTTACCTGCAATTTCGGGCCTGCTTACGGTGATAATATGGGATACATTGCTTAATTCACCGTTTGGAATATCATCCGTTTCTGTTGGTTCTGCTGTAAATGTAATTTCCTTTACAATAACAAAGCGGCTATTACCAAATGGTAATAGCCGCTTAAAAGCTAAAAATTAAAGAATTTTATTGATTACAAG
>JAZRNU010000136.1:0-2649 GCA_045648325.1 Eubacteriales bacterium
TGAACAACTTGCTTGTCTTCCTAAGACCGCTTGCCTCCGACTTGGCCCGGTTAATCTTTAAGCGCGGCGTTATTCTTTTTCGATTATTTCAACGTTGACCTTTTTGCCCTCTTTTGTGGCGGCCGAACGCATAACTACTCGAATAGCTCGTGCTATTTTGCCTTGCTTTCCGATGATCCTTCCCATGTCGTCCTTATCGACCGAAATTTTAAACTCGACATCTTCTCCCGAATTTTCCTCGGTGATTATTACACCCTCGGGATTTTCGACAAGTGACTTAACAAGGTACTCAAGTAAATCCTTCATAATATGACCATACCTTTCACACAAAGCATCGGAGCACCGTTTCACGGTTTCCGATTTACGCTATGACCTTATTAGTCGATAACGCCGTTCTTCTTAAGAAGAGCCTTAACGGTAACAGTGGGCTGTGCACCGTTTTTGATCCAATCTGCTGCCTTCTCGGTATCGATCTTTACCTCTGCGGGATTAGTAAGGGGATTGTAAGTACCGATCTCCTCGATAAATCTACCGTCTCTGGGGAATCTTGAGTCTGCAACTACGATTCTGTAGAAAGGAGCCTTCTTTGCGCCCATTCTTCTGAGTCTGATTTTAACTGCCATTTTTTTCACCTCCGAAAACATATTTGTTGTATTTTACCGTTTTTGTTTTCAAAAACGACTAAAATCCCATCTTGGAAAAGTCCATGCCTTTTGGCATTTTGCCGCCCTTCATTCCGGGCATATTCATCATACCGTTTTTGTTAAACTTCTTCATCATTTCCTTTATCTGCTTATAGGATTTGAGTAAGCGGTTTACCTCTTCAACGGTATTTCCCGAGCCGAGCGCAATTCGTTTTCTTCTTTTGCCGTCGATTATCTCGGGCTTTCTTCTTTCCTTTTTGGTCATCGACTGAATTATAGCCTCATATCGCAAGAACTGACGCTCGTCGATATTAGCCGAAGCCAAAGCCTTTTTATCAACACCGGGCACGCTTTCGAGAAGCGACCTGATATTTCCCATTTTCTTAAGCTGACGTATCTGCGAAAGGTAATCGTCAAGGTCAAAAACGTTTGAACGCATCTTTTCCTCGAGCTTTTTCGCTTCTTCCTCGTCGATTGCTCTTTCAACCTTTTCGATAACTGAAAGAACGTCGCCCATTCCAAGAATTCGGTTTGCCATTCTTGCGGGAACGAATTCCTCGAAATCGCCGAGCTTTTCACCCGTACCTGCAAACTTTACGGGCTTGCCGGTTACGTAAAGAACCGAAAGGACCGCACCGCCGCGGGTGTCGCCGTCGAGCTTGGTTAGGATTACGCCGGTAATATCAAGAAGCTCGTTAAAGCTTTCGGATACGTTTACCGCGTCCTGACCGGTCATTGCGTCAACGGTGAGGAGAATTTCATCGGGCTTGATTTTTTCTTTTATCTTTTTAAGCTCCGCCATCATATCCTCGTCGATATGAAGACGGCCTGCGGTATCTATAAATACAACGTCGTTACCGTGCTTTTCGGCGTGCTTTATAGCCTCCGATGCAATCTTTACGGCGTCGTTGCAGCCCTCGATTGTAAATACGGGAACCTCGCTCTTTTCGCCGAGCTTCTGAAGCTGTAAGATAGCGGCGGGACGGTAAATATCGCAGGCGACCATAAGAGGACGTCTGCCCTGCCTCTTATAAAGACTTGCAAGCTTTGCAACGTGGGTGGTTTTACCGGTACCCTGAAGGCCCACAACCATAATTACGGTGGTGCCGTTGTTTTTAAGCTTTATTTTCTGATTTTCCGAGGTCATGAGCTTTGCCATTTCCTCGTTGACTATTTTTATAACCTGCTGCGCGGGAGTAAGGCTTTTCATAACCTGCTCGCCAACAGCTCTGTCGCTTACCTTTTTGACAAACTCCTTAACAACCTTGAAGTTAACGTCTGCCGACAAAAGGGCGAGCTTTATTTCTCGCATTGCCTCGGAAACGTCGGCTTCGGTGAGCTTGCCTTTATTCTTAAGCTTTTTAAAAACAGCCGAAAGCTTTTCCGAAAGGCTGTCAAATCCCATAGAATAACACCTCAGTAGTTAATTTCGTCGATTGTTCTGAGAATATCGTTGGCTCTTGAGTTGATATCGAAAACCATGCTCGTTTTTGAGTTGATATCCTTTATCTCCTCAATTTTTTCCTTTATTTCGCCAACCTTCTCGAGTGTTTCCTGCATTCTTGCAACAAGGCCAAGACGCTCCTCATAATTTTTGAGCTGCTCCTCGCCGCGCTTGATGCTGTCACGCACACCCTGACGGGTGATCTGATTCTGAAGCGCAATCTCGCCAAGGGACATATCGTCCTCGTAATAAGCAAGCATTGTATCGCGCTGTTTTTCGGTTAAAAGCTCTCCGTAAAAATCAAGAAGCATCGGTATTGTTAAATCTTTTTCGTACATTTTACGAGCCTTCCTTCCCTATTTTAAAAACTACCCTGATATTATACCACTTTTGTCTTTAAATGTCAAGTGTTTTTACTTGACATTTACCGTTTTTTTGACTTTTTCTCCCCTTATTTTTTCGGTTTTTTCTCTATTTAAAAGGTATTTTGAAAATTTAATTAAAATAACTCTTGACATATAAAGTCTTTTTTGCTATAATGTTTAGGCTATGTGGTGGGTG
>JAZRNU010000137.1:0-5067 GCA_045648325.1 Eubacteriales bacterium
AATAAAATAGCAGTTATGATATTTAACACTGTAATTTTAGTTTTCAATTTTCCCACCTTGTACCACCTTTTGATTAAAAGTATTTATTGTTAAAACTAATGAGTTTTTCTATTACACGAATTTAGGTCACAAATTTATTTAGTTTATATAGTGTTATCCAGTGTTATCTTGTATTAAAAAGCCACCAAAAACGAGATTTTATCACAATTTTTAATGCAAATCATGTGTTAGGAAACAAAATATTCAACAGCAGCATCGGGGAAAAACTCGCGAAATTCTGAACAAAGCTGTGCGGCAAGTATTTTATTATGCGCAAGAACTAACGTGGGGCGGTTTATTTGCTCGATAACCTTTGCCATTGTAAAGGTTTTGCCTGAGCCTGTAATGCCAAGCAACGTCTGATGCTTTAAGCCCTTATTGATACCGTCGACCAATGAAGCAATAGCCTCGGGCTGATCGCCCGTGGCTTCAAAGTTGCTTTTTAGTTTGAATATCTTTTCTTCCAAATGGAATTCCTCCGAGGATTTTAAAAGTGATCTCTTAACATACCGCTGTCTCTGAATGAAACGAAATCTCTGTTACCGACTACGATATGATCGTAAAGGTAAATATCAAGCTTTTCAAGTAATCTGTTCAACACGTCTGTAACCATCATATCCTCGCGTGAGGGTAGTGCAACTCCGCCGGGGTGGTTGTGTGCAAGAACTACCGATGATGCATTGTATTTTAAAACTGTTTCGCAAATAAGTCGGTTGTTTATATCACAGCTGCTTACGTTACCTTCTGCAATTTGAGTAATATTTAGCAGCTTGAGCTTTGCATCAAAGCAAAGAAGAATAATTTTTTCGTGTGTATCACCGATAAAGTAGTTGACAACATAGCGACCGATATCACTCGGACTTGTGAAAACCTTTGAATAATTTTCTCTGTCAAGATAATACCGCTTGGCAATAGGCATAATAAGCTTTATAAGCCTTGCAGCGCTTTTGCCCACAAGCTTTTCCAATTGATGAACTCTTGCATCGAATACCGCAGAGATAGAACCGAATTCGTTAAGAAGGTTGTGAGCCATTTCGTTTGTATCTCGTTGAGGGATAGCATAGAAAAGCAAAAATTCGAGAATTTGATGATCGGTGAAATCATCAAGACCGCTTGCATCAAAACGAGCCTTTACTCGTTCTCTGTGACCTGCGTGAATGTTTTTCTTCTTTGTTTTTTCGTTTTCCGCCATAATATTTTTTCCGTTTCCTTTGATTTTATTTTATTAAATCAATATCTTCTACGTCTTGATTTAGTTGCAGCGCGCTTTTTGGCTTTACGCTTTGCTGCAGAAATGAAGATTGCAACGATGGTTAAAACAACGATTACAGATATGAAAATAGCTAAAAACGTTAAAAGGTTCTGCTGCTGACGAAGCTTATTTAGGTATTGCTTGTATTCTGTAACTGCAATATTGTAGTTTGCAATAAGCTCAATAGCTTTTTCGGAGTGATTGTCAAATGAATCGTAATTAACAAAGAAATCTCCGATTGCTGTCTTTGCTTCTTCAATTTTGAAATAAACGCTATCCTTTTTATTTTCCTCGCGCTGGTAAATGGGTTGAGTATAAAGTGCCTTTAACGCATTTACGTTTTCGGGAACCTCATAAAGGGAAGGAGCAAGTGAGGTGGTTGAGCTTTTGGTTTCCTTTGCCTGCTCATAAGCATATGCAATAGAGAGAACCTTTTCGTCTTCGTTTGCTTGGCACATAATTTCAAGCCCCATAGGGAATCCGTTTGAGTCAGTTCCCATAGGAACTGAAATTGCAGGATAACCGCACGAGGGAGCGAGCAGGTAAGCGTTTGAGTAGTATTCGTTTAATGAGCTTCCCGATAACTGCACTCCGTTTTGCATGGTGGGGTATATTATTGCATCGAGATCGTTTTGTGCAAAGAAGCTATCTATATGACTTTTTACTTTGTTACGGTTTGTTATGTTGTTCTGAAGACGTTTAACGTTTTCAAGGTCCTTGATTGAGTTGTAAGAAACATCATAATCGGCCAAAATAGAAGATGCATCTGCAAGCTGTGCGAATTTTCTTACCGTACCCGTAGTACCCTTGATATATTCGTTGAACCAAGGCTCAAATGTCCATGCGGAATAACCCATTTGTACGAGATAGTTTATATCGTCGTTTACTACGCCCTCAAGCCAAACTACCGTTGCACCCTGTGCTTCAAATAAAGCGGCAACCTCTTCCATGAGTCTTACCGTGTCGGCGTTTTCGTATTTCAAAATTGCGATAGTGGACTTTTTGTTTGATACTGAATAAACAAGCTCTTTGGGAATACCTATTCTTTTGCCGCTAAGTGAAGAATTGCTTAATGCCTCGGTGTATTTTTCCGAATTTCCTTCCAATGCGCCCAAAAGCATTGCACAATCGTAAACGTTATTTGCAATAGGGCCTGCGGTATCTCTGTAATAGTCATAGGGGACGATACCGTTTAAAGAAAGAAGGGAATAGGTGGGACGGAAGCCTACCACACCGTTTGCAGAAGCAGGGGTTCGGAGAGAGGAGTTTGTATCGGTACCAACGGCAAGAGGAGCAAGCTTTGCGGCAACACCGACAGACGAACCGCTTGAAGAACCGTATGATGAATATTTTGTGTTGTATGCATTGTAAACGTTTCCAAAGGAGCTTGATGACTCATAAGCGCTTATTGCAAAGTAGCTCATATTGGTTTTGGCAAGTATGATTGCGCCTTGGTCAAGAAGTGACTGAATAACGGGAGCGTTTTCGTTCGGATAGTTGTCAGACATCATTTTAGAGCCTGCGGTTGTAGGCATACCTTTAACGTCGATATTATCCTTTACAAGCACGGGAATGCCAAAAAGCTCACTTGTTCTTTTGTTGCCGTTTGCTTTGAATTCTTCGTCGCGTGCGGCTGCCTCGGCAAGTGCGTTTTCGTTTATAGTGATAACCGCGCCGTACTGACCTGCATAAGCGGCAATTCTGTCAAGATAAAGCTTTGTAATTGCATAATAAGTAAGATAACCGTCGTCAACAGCCTTTTGAAGGTCGGAAACCGTCATGTCGTAAATATCTACTGCGGCTTTAGAATTTGCGGCAGAAACCGATACGGCTGAAACAGATATAAGTGTTACAATAACGGTGGCGATCAAAACTATCTTTTTAAAGAAATTCATAATAACTCTCCTTGCCCAAAAAAATGTAAAACGCATATATATTATTATAACATAGATATTATAAAAATACAAAGCATTTCTTTAAAATTTTAAATGCCCTTCATAAAAAGAAGGGCATTTTCATCATATTTTCGTTTTAATTGCAATTCCTTTTTCGCTTGATTCGAAAATTGCTTCAATAACCTGTAAAACTCTTCTTACTTCCTCAAGTTTAATGATTCTTTCAGCCTTTCCGTCAATTACGTCCAAAAGGTTTCTGAAAAGATTTTTGATGTCGGAATCAACGTCATCGGGCAAGGGAAGCTCTTCAATGGTTTCGCTCGGTCTGGGTGACATCGTTTTGGTGGGACCGGAGCCTGTGTAGATGATAGAAGGCTCGTAAATCATTTCTACAAGCTTTGATTTTACTATCTTACCGTTGCATTTCCAATCGTTGATTACCGCTGTGCCGGAATCACCCGTTACGTGCCAACGGGGAAGAGGAATAAAGCAATAGGTGTCAACCTGAATGTGAGCGGTTGTTCCGTCTTCAAATTTAAGCTGTGCCTTGAAGTTGTCGTCAACCTCAGGAGATTTTATGCTAAAGAGATTTGCATAGATTTCAGTAACGGGGCTTTTTACAAGCCAGAGCATCTGATCAAGAAGATGAACACCCCAGTCAAGTACCATGCCGCCGCCTGCAACCTTTGTAAAACGCCAGTCACCGGGTATTCCGTTTGCGCCCTGAACGCGGCTTTCAATGTAGAAGGGCTTGCCTATAATTTTATCTTCGTAAATCTTTTTAACTATTCTGAAGTCTTTATCCCAACGTCTGTTCTGATGAACTGAGAAGATTTTGCCACATTCCTTTGCAACGGCGCACATCTCGTCAAAATCTGCAACAGAAAGAGCTACGGGCTTTTCACATATAACGTTTTTTCCTGCCTTTAAAGCAGAAATTACGTATTCCTTGTGAAAGTTGTTGGGTGTGCTTACCAAAACAACGTCAATGTCTTTATCGGCATATAAATCGTTTGCGGATTCGTAGGAAATAAGACCTAAAGTCTTTGCATATTCTCCCTTTGCGGGGGTTATATCGTATATGCCCTTAACGGTAATAATATCGTTAAGACCCTGCAAATTTCCGTAGTGCCAGCCTGCAACGCCGCCAAAGCCGATAATTCCCAAATAATGCATTTTAATTTACCTCACAGAGTTGATTTTAATTGTTATGTAAATTATGCCCACCACATAGAGTTGGGCTTTTCCTCATAGATGATAATATCTTTAAGGAATTTTACGGCTTTTTCAAGTCCTTCGGTGGTTGACATAACGCTGTCCTCGTGTTCGATTGAAATTGCGCCGTCGTAACCAATAAGCTTAAGAGCGGTAATGATCTCGCACCATTTTTCTCTTGTCATACCAAAGCCGCAGCTTCTGAATATCCAGGAACGGTTCAATTCGTCACCGTAATGTTTGGTATCAAGCACACCGTTTATTGCAACGTTGTGAGCATCAAGCTTGGTATCCTTTGCGTGGAAATGAAAAACAGCATTTTTTAACTGTTTGATTGCAAGAGGCACGTCGATTCCTTGCCAGATAAGATGTGAGGGGTCAACGTTTGCGCCAAGATTATCGCCGCAAGCAGCTCTTAATTTCAACATGGTTTCGGGATTGTAAACGCAAAAGCCGGGGTGCATCTCAAAAGCTATGTTAACGTTATAAGAAGCGGCAAAGGCGTTAAGCTCCTTCCAATAAGGAATAAGAACTTCGTTCCACTGATAATCCAATACCTTGAGGTATTCGTCGGGCCAGGGGCAGGTTACCCAGTTGGGCATTTTATCCTCGGGTGAGCCGCCGGGGCAACCCGAGAAGGTAATAACAGTTTTAACACCGAGAAGA
>JAZRNU010000138.1:0-2914 GCA_045648325.1 Eubacteriales bacterium
CACGCAGAAACTCCACGGAGCATTCCATAAATCCCTCCACGTCGATAGCGGTGGGCGGGTTAAACTCCTCCTCGTAAAGAATATGGCTTACGTATTCCCAGGTATGCCCCATATCCGCAGAGCGCAAAAGCGCGGTGCAGCGGCGAAGCGACAAAAGCCTTCCGTTTTCATCAATGGCAGGCGCATCGACAGGCATCCACAAAGTGCCGTCGCGGTCGACCTTCATCGAAAGCGCGGGGTGCGGAAAAACGCGTATCAAAAAGCCGTCGTGATCCTAAACAACAGGCACTTTATCCCAAATAACCTCGCAGGTCTCCTCGACGATTACGTCCGTGCCTGCTTTTATGCGGTTCGCCTTGAATTCCTTCGCGACACGCTCGTTCAATATAGGCGCGAGCTCGTCAACCGTGTATACAGACATTCCCGCGGTGCGAAGCCTGCGCTCCTGCGGAAGAGCAGGAAGCTCGGGCAGCGTTTCCTTGCGCAATACCGAATGCTCGCGGAAATAGAAAATATCGCCGTTCGGCAGGCGCGTGCCTGCGCGCATCCATTCTTCCTGCGGATTTTCGCATTTAAAAAAGCTTTCGCCGCCGTCGGTCGATTTGTAAACCGGGTTCTTCTCCTCCTCACCGAACGTCAGCCAGCTGTCGCGGCGCGCGTTGAAGCGGACGTATAACCCGCCGTCCTCGCCGCACCTTATCTGCGGATCCTGATATCCCCCGAAAAGTATCGGCTCTTTTGTGCTTTGTGCCACGATTACGGGCTTTCCGAGCTTTATCGTTTTCATAAAACACGCTTCCTTTTTTGTCTTTTTATTGCTTTGTTTTTCGCAACCTGATAATTGCAGATGCAATCAATGATACTATTCCGCAAAATGCAAGCGTGGAATAAAGACCTTTATTCTCACGAAAAAACACAAAAACAAAAGTGGGAAAGCCTGCTCCGCCAATTATATTCTTATTACCCGTTGCGATAACAGCCAAAACTATGGATAAGCATAAAAGAAGAATACCTATGACAAGCAAAATAGTAGCGATATGTTTCTTGTTCATACATTGCGCCTCCGTCAAATTCAAGTTTGTTTAAATAAATTATAGCACATTTTCGGGAACAAATCAACGGCTTGCCGTTGTATATCATCAAAACGTAGTTTTGCATATCATCCGCAACTTGTTGCGGTATATCATCAAGCCGCAGGGAGATGCACGCTGACGCATGATGAGATACAGCCCACAGGGCTGTCATTCACTACCGCTCGCCTTCGACTCCCTTCTTTTTTTGCTTTCTTCACAAAACAAAAATACCACCCTGTTGGGTGGTATTTTTATTTGGCGCGCCGGAAGGGACTCGAACCCCTGACCTTCTGGTTCGTAGCCAGACACTCTATCCAGCTGAGCTACCGGCGCATGCAGTTTTTTCTGCCGTAATATAATAGCACAATTTAAAATAAAATGCAAGTCTTTTTGGAAAGTTTTTTAAAAAAATAAATTTAATATAGACTTAGCTCTTGTTTTCTCTCATAAACTGTGATACAATACATTTTATTTTTTAAGACAAGGAGCCAAAACAGATATGGAAGCTATTATAAATGCTTTAAAATCATTCTTTTTTAATAATCCCGAATGGATATATTTACTGAGAATTTTCATTGCGTGTCTTTGCGGCGGCGCAATAGGAATTGAAAGAACGTTAAGACAAAAGGACGCAGGCTTTCGAACTCACGTTATCGTTGCCCTCGGCGCGGCCCTTTTTATGACGGTTTCGAAATACGGCTTTCTTGATATGCTTGAATTCGAGGGGCTTCGCGCAGACGTTTCGAGAATTGCCTCAAACGTTGTAACCGGCATTTCCTTTCTCGGTGCAGGTATGATATTTATCAAAGGCACAAACATAAAGGGTCTTACAACCGCGGCGGGAATATGGTCGACTGCGGCTGTGGGTATGGCAATAGGCTGCGGTCTTTACACTACCGGTATCGTTGCAACGATTATAGTTATTATAATTCAGATACTTTTCCACACCTTCCTTATCGGCTTTGATAAAATCCTTGCAAACGATAATTCCTTTGACGTTGTGGTAAGGCTTGAAAACACCCCCACCGCTTTGGAGCGCTTCAAGGAGGTCTTAGCTAACAATAAAATCGTAGTGCGCGACAGCAAAACGACGATTGGCGACGACGGATATTTCACAATAGTTTTATCGGTTGCGGGTGATGCCGAGCTTGACGCGGTAAAGGTGCTTGAGCTCTTTAACGAGGAAGAAGAAATAAAAGCAATTACAATGTAATGGTAAAACCCGTAATTTTTAGCAAAAACCCGCCGTTTTCTCTTGACAATATTGCTTTTTTATATTAAAATATAGCCAATAAAATATGCTCTTATCAAGAGTGGCTGAGGGACAGGCCCCGTGAAGCCCGGCAACCTGCTTTTTGCAAGGTGCCAAATCCTGTGGCATTTTGCCTTAGATGAGACGAAATACTCCGTCTTTTCAAGGCGGAGATTTTTTATTTTAAAAGGAAGATGAAAATGAACAGAAAGCTTTTTACCTCCGAATCGGTTACCGAAGGACACCCCGACAAGGTCTGCGACCAGATTTCCGACTCGGTGCTTGACGAAATACTCTCTAAAGACCCTTATGCACGCGTTGCCTGCGAGGCTACCGCCACCACCGGTCTTGTAAACGTTTTCGGTGAGATCACCACCTCCTGCTACGTTGACATTCCCAAAATCGTAAGACGTGTTATAAGAGATATCGGCTACAACGATCTTGCTTACGGCTTTTCTGCCGATACCTGCGGCATTAACACCTCTATCGACGAGCAGTCGCCCGATATTTCCGACGGCGTTTCAAACGCTCTTGAGGGCAGAGCCGACGACAAGCAGATTCTCGGTGCAGGCGACCAGGGTATGATGTT
>JAZRNU010000139.1:0-7451 GCA_045648325.1 Eubacteriales bacterium
CAAAAGCCTTTAGTTTTTTGCTTTCTTGCCTTACGCATAAGAAATAGCAAAAGGAGCAAAGCTCTCTTTTGCATTTCGCGCAAGCGGAAGGCGGCTTGTGATTATTTTATTCTCGCGAGCATAGGGGAGCCTTCCCCTTAAAAAGATTCTTTTCCCCCTTTTCTCATCTTTGAGAAAAGGGGAGCCCCCGCGGCTTGAGCGGGAAGGGGCGCCCCACGCGTAGTGGGATTTTCAAAAAAAGGGGAGCCCCCGCGGCTTGAGCGGAAATAAACGCCTGCGGCTTCGGCGCGGGAAGAGCGCATGCCACCGCCGCCACCTTAATCGCTCATTAAAAAATCTCCTGCCCTTTCGGGCAGGAGATCAATCTTCAACATATTCCATTATATCTTCAATTTTACAGTTTAAAGCGGCGCAAAGCTTATCGAGCGTCTTTGTTTCAATATTTTCATTTGCCTTTAAACGACGTACGGTCTTGCTGTCTATTCCGCTTTTTTCGCGCAAATAATAGGTGGAAACACCCTTTTCTTTCATAGTTTTCCAAAGCTTATCGAAAGTTATCATATAATCCCCCTCTTGACAATTTATATTATGGGGGTTATAATTTAAAATATTAAGGGGATATAATCCCCATATTGCGAAAAGGGTGAAAAAATGAAGGAGAAAAGCTGCTGCTTTTCGGGTCACAGAGTAATTACGGACAGTTTAGAGCAAATTGTCGGCGTGCTTACTGCTGAAATCAAAAAAGCAATAGAAAGCGGATTTGAAAATTTTATTTTCGGCGGTGCGGCGGGATTCGATACAGAAGCCGCATATACGGTACTGAAGCTGAAAAAAGAATATCCTTATATTAAATTGATTGCGTATATCCCATATCGCGACTATTTACAAAGGCTTGAAAAGAAAAATGAAAGATATATTTTAAATGCAATTTTAAAAGCCGATAAAATTGAGTTTATTGCAGAGCATTATTTTCGTGGCTGTATGCAAATGAGAAACAGAAAGATGGCAGACGATTCCAAGTATCTTATTTGTTATTTGAGGAAGAATAGCGGCGGTACGTTTTATACCTTTAATTATGCGGTAAAATCGGGACTTGAGGTACTGAAGATTTGAAGAAATAAATTAAGGTGTCGCCACCGCCGATACCTTAACCGTTTATTTAAAAACCCAACCCTTTCGGGTGGGGTTTTTAAATTCAATTAAAGAACAACGGTGCCTTCGAATATCTTAACGGTGTCGCCCTTTAAGGTAACAACGTCGTCGGTGTAGTTTACGGTAAGCTCTCCGCCGTGGATCTTGACTCTTATGTCCTCTCCCTTGGCGGCGTAGCCGTTTAAGACCGCCGCAACCGCAGCCGCAGCCGCGCCCGTGCCGCAGGACCAGGTCTCGCCGTTGCCTCTTTCCCATACTCTCATCTTGAGGGTGTGGCTGTCGAGCACCTTAACGAACTCTGCGTTTACTCTTTCGGGGAAGAGTGCATCGTTTTCGAACATCGGGCCTATCTTTTCAACGTCAAGCGTTTCAACTCTGTCGGTAAATACAACGCAGTGGGGATTTCCGAGCGATACGCAGGTGATGTTGTAAACCTCGCCGCCGATGTTTACAGGCTCGTTTACTATCTTATCGCCCGCAAGTGAAACGGGGATAAGCGCGGGCTTGGTAATTGCCTTGCCCATATCAACCGAAGCAGAGGTTACCTCGCCGTACATCTTGTAAAGCGAAACGTTCTTTATGCCGCTTGCGGTTTCGATCGTCATCTGCATTTTGTTTACTCTGCCGCTGTCGTAAAGATATTTTGCAACGCCTCTTATTGCGTTTCCGCTCATTAAGCCTTCGCTTCCGTCGAGATTATACATCTTCATCTTTGCGTCGGCAACGCTCGAGGGATAAATGAGAACGATACCGTCGCCGCCGATACCGAAATGTCTGTCGGAAAGTCTTACGGCAAGGCCCTCGGGGTTGTTTATCTTCTGGTCGTAGCAATCGAAATAAACGTAGTCGTTACCTGCGTTCTGAATTTTGGTGAAGTTAAGCTTCTGACGCTCTGTTCTCATCTCGTTGATGTTGACAAGCTCAATGGAGCGCTGGGTGTAACGGCTTCTTATGCAGGAAGCAACTGCGCCTGCGGTGTCAAGCGAGGTGAGGCAAGGAATTGATCTCTCAACCGCTTTTCTTCTTATCTTAACGCTGTCACGCTCGGGGATTCTGCCCTTTGTTGAGGTGGAAACGACGTAGCTTATCTTTCCGCTCTCGATAAGGCTTAAGGTGTTGTTTTCGCTCTCGTGAATTTTATCTACCTTTTCGGCTGCAATTCCCGCCTTGTTAAGCACCTCTGCGGTGCCTGCGGTGGCGTAGATCTTAAAGCCGAGATCGTAAAACTGCTTTGCAATTTCCGCAATTTCGGGCTTATCGCTGTTTCTTACGGTGATAAATACACCGCCCGATTTGTTAAGGGAGTAGCCTGCGGCTGCAAGACCCTTGTAAAGAGCCTCGTCCATAGTTGCGGCAATACCCAAAACCTCGCCCGTTGACTTCATTTCGGGACCGAGGTGGGTGTCTAAGTTCTGGAGCTTCTCAAAGGAGAAAATCGGAACCTTAACGGCAACGTAGGGAGAAACCTTGTAAAGACCTGTTCCGTAGCCCATATCTGCAATCTTTTCGCCAAGCATTGCACGGGTTGCAAGATCGACCATGGGTATTTTGGTAACCTTGCTTATATAAGGAACGGTTCTTGAAGAACGGGGGTTAACCTCGATAACGTAAAGCTCGCCCTCATAGATAACGTACTGAATATTGATAAGACCCTTTGTTTTAAGGTCAACCGCAAGGTTTTTGGTAACCTCAACGATTCTCTCGCGCATTTCGTCGGAAACGTTCCAGGCGGGGTAAACGGCAATCGAGTCGCCCGAGTGAACGCCCGCTCTTTCAATATGCTCCATAATGCCGGGGATTAAAATCTCCTCGCCGTCGCATATAGCGTCAACCTCAATTTCGGTGCCGCCCATATATTTATCGATAAGCACGGGGTTTTCGATGTTCTGGGCAAGGATTATCTTCATATATTCCTTGATATCCGCCTCGGAGAAGGCGATGATCATATTCTGACCGCCCAAAACGTAGGAGGGACGCATCAGAACGGGGAATCCGAGAATTTTTGCAGCCTTTAAAGCCTCTTCCTCGGTCATAACGGTGTGACCTGCGGGACGGCGGATATTGTTTTTCTCCAAAAGCTCGTCGAATCTCTCTCTGTCCTCTGCGGCGTCGATGGAATCGGCGGGGGTGCCGAGAATGTTCTGTCCGTTTTCGGAGAGGAATTTGGTTAATTTGATTGCAGTCTGACCGCCAAACGCAACTACAACGCCCCAGGGCTTTTCAACCTCTAAAATGCTTCTTACGTCCTCCTCGGTAAGGGGCTCGAAGTAAAGACGGTCTGCAGTGTCAAAGTCGGTGGAAACGGTTTCGGGGTTGTTGTTTACTATAACAACGTCGTAGCCTGCTTCCTTAAGCGCCCATACGCAGTGGACGGAGGCGTAGTCAAACTCAATGCCCTGACCTATTCTTATGGGACCCGATCCGAAAACGATGACCGTCTTTTTATCGGTCTTGCGATTTGCCAAAAATTCGGCAGCCTCGTTTTCCTCGTCGAAGGTGGAGTAGAAGTAGGGGGTCTCGGCGGAGAATTCCGCGGCGCAGGTGTCAACCATCTTATAAGAGGCAAATCTCTTGTTCTTTATCTTTTTGCCTGAAAATTCTTCAATAACGCCGTCGGTATAGCCTGCGTGCTTTGCTTCCATATAAAGCTCGTCGGTAAGCTCATCGCAGGAGGCAAGACGTCTTTCAAGCTCGATCATACCGAGGAATTTGTTAAGGAACCAACGGTCCATTTTGGTTATTTCGAAAATTTCATCAACCGAAACGCCGCGCTTTAAGGCCTCCCAGATAAAGAAAATTCTCTCGTCGGTTGCAAGCTTGATGTTTGCAATAACCTCATCGGTGGTAAGAGCGGCATATTTGGGGGTGTTCATTGAGGGGTGCTTTATCTCGGCGCCGCGAACAGCCTTCATAAGTGCTGCCTCAAAGGAGGAGCCGATAGACATTACCTCGCCCGTTGCCTTCATCTGTGTGCCGAGGGTACGGGTGGCGTAAACGAATTTATCAAAGGGCCACTTGGGGAACTTAACTACGATATAGTCGATAGAGGGCTCGAAGCAAGCGGCAGTCTTGTTGGTGATTTTGTTGGTAATCTCATCGAGAGTGTAGCCAACCGCAATTTTGGTGGCAACTCTTGCAATGGGGTAGCCCGTTGCCTTTGAAGCAAGCGCCGAGGAGCGCGAAACTCTGGGGTTAACCTCGATAACCGCATAGTTGAAGCTTACGGGATCGAGTGCAAACTGAACGTTACAGCCGCCTTCAACCTTAAGAGCCTGAACGATATCTATTGCGGCGGTGCGAAGCATCTGGAATTCCTTATCGGAAAGGGTTACTGCGGGAGCAACAACGATAGAGTCACCGGTGTGAACGCCAACGGGATCGACGTTTTCCATGGAGCAGACGGTAATTGCATTGCCTGCGCTGTCACGCACTACCTCGAATTCTATTTCCTTCCAGCCGCTTATGCATTTTTCAACGAGAACCTGATGAATGGGAGAAAGGTTAAGACCGCCCTGACAGATCTCCTCCATCTCCTCGTCGTTGTGGCAGATGCCGCCGCCCGAGCCGCCAAGGGTAAATGCGGGACGGATAATTACGGGGTAGCCTATCTCGTTGTGAACGTAAGCCATACCGTCCTCAAGGGTATTGACAACCTTTGAGGGAATGCAGGGCTGACCGAGCTCGTCAAGAGTATCCTTGAAGCGCTGACGGTCCTCTGCTCTGTCGATGGTTTCGGGGTTTGCGCCGAGAAGCCTTACTCCGTGCTTATCCAGAAAGCCTTCCTTTGCAAGCTGCATAGAAAGGGTAAGACCTGTCTGACCGCCGAGGGTGGAAAGGAGTGAGTCGGGCTTTTCCTTTTCAATTATTCTCTTGATAACGGGAAGGGTGAGAGGCTCAATGTAAACCTTTGAAGCCATCTTCTCGTCGGTCATAATGGTTGCGGGGTTTGAGTTTATCAAAACTACCTCAATACCGTCCTCCTGAAGAGAGCGGCAGGCCTGTGCGCCCGCATAGTCAAATTCTGCGGCCTGACCTATAACGATAGGACCTGAACCGATAACAACAACTTTTTTAATATCTTTATTAAGCGGCATAATTTTAACCTCCGTATTTTGCTTATATTTCGAAAAAGCGTCAAGAGTAAAATAACTCTTGACACTTTTAAATTAATCGTTAACTATATATTCTTCTCTCTCTGCGCCAACGGAAACGTATTTAACGTGAACGCCGATAGCCTTCTCGATAAATGCTACGTAATCGACCGCCTCTTTGGGGAGGTCGCTCATCTTGCGGCAGGAGGAAATATCGCATTTCCAACCCTTTTTGTATTCGATAACGGGGGTTGCTCTGTTTAATTTGTCGCCGAAGGGGAATTCGGTAATTCTTTCGCCGTCAACCTCGTAGGCAACTACTACGGGAATCTCGTCCATATAGGAAAGAACGTCCATCTTGGTAAGAGCTATCTCGTTTGCGCCCTGAACTCTGGTGCCGTATGCGGTGGCAACGACGTCAAAGCCGCCAACACGTCTGGGTCTGCCGGTAGCTGCGCCGTATTCGCCGCCTGCGTCACGAAGTGCCTTTGCTTCGTCGCCGAACATCTCAGCGGTGAAGGGGCCTTCGCCAACGCAAGAGGAATAAGCCTTTACGATACCGATGGTGTTATCGATCTTAACGCCGGGGATACCTGCGCCTATAGGACCGTAAGCTGCGATGGTGGAAGAAGACGAGGTGTAGGGGTAAATACCGAAATCAATATCGCGAAGAGCGCCGAGCTGTGCCTCGAACATGATTCTCTTGCCCTCTTTAACAGCCTTGGTGAGGTAAACTGCGGTGTCGCATACAAAGGGCTTTAACTGATCGCCGTACTCTTTGAGCCATGCAGCCATCTTCTCATAGGTAACAGCCTCTGCGCCGTAGCCGTTTTCAATGGTGAGGTTCTTCCACTCGATTATGCCGGGAAGACGCTTTGCAATGTAATCGGGGTCAAGAAGGTCACCCATACGGATAGCCTTTTTCATATACTTATCGCCGTAAACGGGAGCAATGCCTCTTCTGGTGGAGCCAAACTTTGCATCTGCAAGGCGCTCCTCCTCAAGACAGTCAAGCATAACGTGGTAAGGCATGCAGATAACAGCCTTATCGCTTATCTTAAGGTTTTCGGGAGTTATTTTAACGCCTGCGTCGGTAAGTCTTTTCATCTCCTTGCAAAGATGCTCGATGTCGATAACCATACCGTTACCCATAACGTTTACGATTTCAGGACGCAAAATACCGCTGGGCAAAAGATTCAAAATGAATTTGCCAAGATGGTTTACAACGGTGTGACCTGCGTTGTTTCCGCCCTGATAGCGAATTACAATGTCCTGAGCTTCAGAAAGAAGGTCAACCATTCTGCCCTTTCCTTCGTCGCCCCAGTTGATGCCGACAATAGCTGTTAACATAACAAATTCCTCCGTTTTTTCTCAAAAAAACGCTTTTGTGCGGTAAAACCGATACAAAAGCGTGACTCTCATTTTTACCTTTAAAATTATACTACAAAAGGTGCCTTTTGTCAATAGTTGGATATAATATTTATTAAATAATATAATGGGGATGTAATGGAGGGGCTGTTTTTACTCCGCTTACGCGCGGGGCACTTCTTCCCGCTCAAGCCGCGGAGGCTCCCCTTTTCTCAAAGATGAGAAAAGTGGGAAAAGAATCTTTTTAAGGGAAAGGCTCCCCTATGCTCGCGAGAATAAAAGGGGTACAAAACACCTTACGCTTAAGCGAAATGCAAACGTCGCTTCGCTCCCTTTGCTATTTCTTATGCGTAAGGCAAGAAAGCAAAAAACTAAAGGGTTTTGCCTCGCTCGCATCTACCCCTCTTTTGGTGCGAAGCCAAAGCTTTAGGTGCGCAGGGTTTCAAAAGGGCGGTAGCCCTTTGGCGTTGGGGGTAATAAGAGTAATTCGAGTACGTTTTTAAAAGGCAAATTTCCGCTTTTTCTGTGTTGCTTCCCTTGTTAATACGCAAGTATTAACTTCGGAAATCGCCTTGAAAAAACACAAATTTGCCATTTTAAAAATCTGCGACCTCAAAACGAGTAGATTTTGAGGGATTTTTTTAGCATTTGGTGAAGCAAGGCTTGCGCCTTGCAAATCAAAGCGAATTAAAAATAACCAAAATATACTGTTTTGAGGCGTGCTCGAATTGCTCTTATTACCCCTTGGGGGATAGGCGCAAAAGCACTTTCTTTGGATTTTATTAAATCTTTGGTAGCGCCGGGTAAGGGGGGAATCGAAATCCCCCCTTACAAAAGGAT
>JAZRNU010000140.1:0-5074 GCA_045648325.1 Eubacteriales bacterium
TATAACAAAATTCGATTTATTTCGAACGTTTAAAGCGAGGTCGGCAACAAATGAAAGAAAAATTAACACTTTACGGCTTTAATAACTTAACTAAAACGCTCAGCTTCAGTATCTACGACGTTTGTTTTACAAAAGATGAACGAGATCAGAAGGAATATATCGAATATATTGATGAGCAGTATAATTCCGACCGTCTTACAAAGATTCTTTGCGACGTTACTAAAATGATCGGTGCTACTATTCTTAACATATCAAAGCAAGACTACGAGCCGCAAGGTGCATCTGTAAACGTTCTTATTGCCGATAAGGATCTTGAGCTTGGTGCTATTGACGATTCCTGCAATCTCGGTAAATATACCGAGATGATGCGCCAGACGGTTCATGCTCATCTTGACAAAAGCCACGTAACGGTTCACTCCTTCCCCGAAAGCCACCCCGGTAACCAGATTTCTACCTTCCGTGTGGATATCGAGGTTTCTACCTGTGGCGAAATTTCACCGCTTAATTGCCTGAATTATCTTATTAACAGCTTTGACTCTGATATTATTACTATGGACTACCGCGTAAGAGGCTTTACACGCGATATGGAAGGCAAGAAGTATTTCATAGACCATGATATAACCTCAATTCAAGATTATATTGGCGAGGAAATACTTAACAAATACGATTCGTATGATGTAAACGTTTATCAATCAAACATTTTCCACACGAGAATGATGATCAAGGATATTAAACTTCAGAACTATTTGTTTAACACAAACGTTTATGAGCTTGCTCCCAAGCAAAGACTTGATATAACAGAAAATCTCCGCAGAGAAATGGTTGAAATTTTCAGCGGTGTGAACATCTACTGATAATAAAGGGGTTTGAAATGGATCTTTTTTTGCAGAATAAAACACCTATATTTACTGCTTTGAAAAAAGTAGCCGACGACAGAATCGTTCATTTCGACGTTCCCGGCCACAAGGGCGGAAGAGGTAACAAGGAGCTTCGCGATTATCTTGGTGAAACCTGTTTGAAGGCCGATATGAACTCAATGAAGCCTCTTGACAATCTCTGCCACCCCACCTCGGTAATCAAGGAGGCAGAGGACATAGCTGCAGATGCCTTTGGAGCAGATAAATGCTTTTTTATAGTTAACGGCACAACCGCTGCCGTGCAGGCAATGATTATGTCTGTTTGCAAAGCCGGCGATAAGATTATAATGCCAAGAAACGTTCACCGAAGCGCAATCAATGCGCTTGTTATAAGTGGTGCTGTTCCTGTTTACGTAAATCCGGGAATCAACTCCGAGCTTGGCATTCCCTTGGGAACCGCTGCTTCGGAGGTTGAAGCCGCCATAAAAGCTAACCCCGATGCGAAAGCAATTTTGGTAAACAATCCTACCTATTACGGTATTTGCTCCGATTTGAAAAAGCTCGTTGAACTTGCTCATTCATACGGTATTTACGTTCTTGTTGACGAAGCACACGGTGCTCACTTTTCATTTTGTGAGGGCGAAAATATTTCTGCAATGGCTGCAGGTGCCGATATGGCGGCTGTCAGCATGCATAAAACGGGTGGCTCGCTTACTCAAAGCTCGTTTATTCTTTGCGGCAAAAACGTTAATTCCGACTACGTAAGGCAGGTTATTAACCTTACACAGACCACGAGCGGCTCGTATCTTCTCATGGCTTCACTTGACGTTGCCAGAAAAAATATGGCATTAAACGGCAAAAACAACTACAAAAAAACAGTTTCGTTTGCCGAGTATGCCCGTGCTGAAATCAATAAGATCGGCGGATATTATGCTTTTGCTGACGAGCTTATTAACGGAACCGATATTTATGCCTTTGATAAAACAAAACTTTCGATAAACACCCTTAAAATCGGTCTTGCGGGTATCGAGGTTTATGATATTTTACGTGACGAATACGATATTCAGACCGAATTCGGCGATCTCGGAAATATTCTTGCAATCGTCTCTGCAGGCGACAGAATGCTTGAAATAGAAAGATTGCTTTCTGCTTTGTATGAAATCAAGCGTATATATGCAAAGGACGAAAAAGGAATGCTCAAATATGAGTATATAAATCCCGAGCTGTGCATAAACCCGCAAACGGCTTTTTTTGCAGAAAAAGAGGTACTTGATATTAACGATGCAAGCGGAAGGATCTGCGGAGAATTCGTTATGTGCTATCCTCCCGGTATTCCGATTCTTGCACCCGGTGAACGTATTACAGATGATATAATTCATTATATCAATTATGCAAAGGAAAAAGGCTGTTTGCTTACCGGTACGGAAGATATTAACGTAGCTAATATCAAGGTTGTTAAGTAAGGAGTGTAATGTATGGATCTTTGGTATACTGAACCGCACACTAAAAACGTTCGTTTCTCAATAGCAATAGATAAGCATCTCGTTACAGAACAGAGCTACTATCAGAGAATTGACGTTTTTCAGTCAATAGAATTCGGTAGAATTCTTACGCTTGACGGTTTTCTTATGGTAACCGAAAAAGACGAGTTTATCTACCACGAAATGATTACCCACGTTGCAATGGCAACAAACCTCAAAGCAAAAAATATTCTCGTTATCGGTGCCGGTGACGGCGGTACGATAAGAGAGCTTTGCAAATATCCAACCATTGAAAATATTGATATGGTTGAGATTGATGAAAAGGTTGTTGAGGTATGCCGTGAATATTTACCTCAAACCGCATCAAAGCTTGATGACCCGAGAGTTCATATTTATTATGAAGACGGTCTTCGTTTTGTAAGAAAAAAGCAAAATGAATATGATATTATTATTGTTGATTCAACCGATCCGTTTGGCCCCGGTGAGGACCTCTTTACAAAAGAGTTTTACGGAAACTGCTATAATGCGCTTAAAGAAAACGGCATTATGATAAATCAGCATGAAAGCCCCTACTACAAAGAAGACGCAAAAGCAACACAGCGCACACACAGACTTATTGATGCGGTCTTCCCTGTTTCAACGGTTTATCAGCTTCATATTCCTACTTATCCATCGGGACACTGGCTTTTTGGATTTGCATCAAAGGGTCTTGATCCTGTAAAGGATTACGACGCAGACGGTTGGAATGCACTCGGAATTGAAACGAGATATTATAATACCGAGCTTCACAGGGGAGCTTTTGCTATTCCAAACTACGTAAAGGAGCTTTTGCACAATGCTTAATAAAAACGTTGTAACATTCATTGGCTGTGACAGCAGCTACAAAGACGCGAAGGCTGTTTTATACGGCGCTCCTTTTGATTCTACCTGCTCCTACCGTTCGGGAACACGATTCGGTCCTTCGGCTATTCGTAATGAAAGCTTTGGTATCGAAACCTTCAGCCCTTACTGTGACAAGGATCTTACCGATATTTCTATTTTTGACAGCGGTGACGTTGAGCTTCCTATGGGAGATACGAAAAAGGCACTTGCAATAATCGGAAAAAGAGCCGAAAAAATTGTTGCAGACGGCAAAATGCCCATTCTCATCGGCGGTGAGCATCTTGTATCGCTCCCTGCAATTTTGGCGGTTTTCAAAAAATATCCCGATTTGAAAATAGTTCATTTTGATGCTCACATAGATTTCCGTGATGAGTATCTCGGTGTTAAGCTTTCACATTCTGCAATAATCCGCAGAGCCTGTGAAATAATCGGAGATAACAAGGTATATCAGTTTGGCATAAGAAGCGGCGACAGAGCTGAATTCATTGCCGCAAAAAACAGAATTTTTACACAGCGATTTAATTTTGACGGCATTGAAAAATTGCCCCAGATATTGGGTGACTCACCCGTATACTTTACCGTTGATCTTGACGTTCTTGACAGCTCGGTTTTCCCCGGCACCGGAACACCCGAAGCAGGCGGTGTAACATTTAATGAGCTTGTTAAAGCAACTGAAATTGTTGGAAAATTAAACGTTGTAGGAGCGGACATTGTTGAGCTTTCACCTATGCTTGATGCAAGTGGCGCTTCAACTGCAGCAGCATGTAAATATTTAAGAGAATTATTAGTCAATATTGTTAAATAACGGAGGAATTAAAAATGGGAAAAGCTTTAATTATCGGCGCAGGCGGCGTTGCAGGTGTTGCAATTCATAAATGCTGTCAGAACAGTGACGTATTTACCGAAATCTGCATTGCAAGCCGTACCAAATCCAAATGTGATGCTTTCAAGGAAAAGCTTGATGGCGGAAAAACAAAAATTACCACAGCTCAGGTCAATGCAGATAACGTTGACGAGCTTATCGAGCTTATCAATAAAGAAAAGCCCGACGTTGTAATAAATCTTGCACTTCCCTATCAGGACCTTACTATAATGGACGCTTGTCTTGCTACCAAGACAAATTACGTTGATACTGCCAACTACGAGCCTCTTGATACCGCAAAATTTGAATACAAGTGGCAGTGGGCTTATAAAGAGAAGTTTGAAAAAGCAGGAATCACCGCTCTTCTCGGAAGCGGATTTGATCCCGGCGTAACCGGCGTTTTCTCCGCTTATGCACAGAAGCATTATTTTGACGAAATCCACACACTTGATATTCTCGACTGTAACGCAGGTGACCACGGTTATCCTTTTGCAACCAACTTCAACCCCGAAATCAATATTCGTGAGGTTACCGCAAACGGCAGCTATTTTGAAAACGGCGAATTTATCGAAACTCCTCCCATGGCAATAAAAAGAGTTTATGATTTCCCCGAGGTTGGTCCCAAGGATATGTATCTCCTTCACCACGAGGAGCTTGAATCTCTTGCTATTAACTTAAAGGGTATTAAGAGAATCCGTTTCTTTATGACCTTCTCTGAAAGATACCTTACCCATCTCTATTGTTTGCAAAACGTTGGTATGACCTCTATCGAGCCTATTGATTACGAGGGCAAGCAGATCGTTCCCCTTCAGTTCTTAAAGGCAGTATTGCCTGATCCCGCTTCTCTTGGCCCGAGAACTAAAGGTAAAACCAATATTGGTTGTATCTTCACCGGTATAAAAGACGGCAAGGAACGCAAATATTACGTTTATAATGTATGTGATCACGAGGAATGCTACAAAGAGGTTGGCTCACAGGCTATTTCTTATACC
>JAZRNU010000141.1:0-8468 GCA_045648325.1 Eubacteriales bacterium
GGGACGGACTTCGCGGTCGGTATCCCAAAAACCGTTCTTCAGAATGTCTTTACAGGTTTTGATGTAAAGCTCGTCGGCTCTGCTGCTGTTTATAAAATATGCGTTAATTCCCGAGGAGGTTGCAACCTCTGCGGCGTTTACTTTGGTTATCATTCCGCCCGTTCCCACGCCCGAAACCGAAATGCCGCAATGCGACCTGATTTCGTCGTTTATCTCCTTTACAACGGGAATTATCTTTGCGTTTTCGTTCTTTGTGGGATCGCTGTCGTAAAGACCGTCGCGGTCAGTCATTATACAAAGACTGTCGCACTCCGAAAGCACTGCAACGAATGCCGAAAGGGCGTCGTTATCGCCGAAATTGCTTATACCTATTTCCGAGGTGGAAATCGCATCGTTTTCGTTTACTATCGGAATAACGTTGTATTCAAGCAGGGTTTTAAAGCTGTTTTTTGCGTTTATTCTTTTTGTTTCAACGTCGGCAATATCTTTGGTAAGAAGAAGCTGACCGATGGTATAACCGTACTCTGAAAAGAGCTTGTCGTAAAGGTCCATAAGGGCGCACTGACCTACAGCCGCGGCCGCCTGACGCTCTCTGACCGTTTTTGGCTTTCCCGAAATGCCGAGCTTTGCGGCGCCTATACCGATAGCACCCGACGAAATGAGAACAACCTCAATATCTCTGTTTTTGAGGTCGGCTATAAGCCTTACTAACTTTTCAATAGCTCCTATGTTAATTTTACCGTTTTTGTAGGTGAGTGACGAGGTTCCTATCTTAACGGCAATGCGCTTTATTTTGTTTTCAGTCATAAAAACAACGCCTTTCTTTTGAAATAGCTAAAGAATATTTTATCACTTTAAAGCGATATAGTCAACATAAATTTATTTTTTGCAATAATATTTTAAAATTTAATATTTTTTTTATAAAACCCCCTTTAAAAAAACAATAATTTATATTATAATATTATTTAGGAAATTTGTACCCGAAAAAAACGGAGGTTTAAAAATATGGAAAGACAGTACAGCATCAATATCTGCGGTTATCAGTGCAACATTATCAGCGAGGAAAGTCGCGAAGAGGTAGAGAGAGCGGTTGCGGCAGTAACCGAGCGCGTAAAAGCCATTACCGATAATAACGACAGAGTTTCCACCACCATGGCGGCACTTCTCGTTTCTATGGAGCTTTACGAGGAGCTTGAGGAGGCAAAAATGGCAACGGGCAATCTCCGTATGCAGCTTAAAGGATATTTCGACGATGCCGCAAGAGCCGACGAGGAAAAAAGAGCATTAAAGCACGAGATCGCCGTTTTGAAGGCACGTCTTGGAGAATAACGCCGAAATGGAGCTTAAAATAAAAATTCTCGAAAAAGAGAATATAAAAAAAGCACCGCTTCCCGCAAGACAGTCGGATGAGGCGGCGGGCTTTGACCTGTCTGCATCAATCGAAACCGAAATTACCGTAATGCCCGGCTCTCTTGTCACCGTTCCCACGGGAATATCGATAGAGCTTGAAAAGGGCTATGCGGGGCTTATTTTCGGCAGAAGCGGGCTTGGCATAAAGCACGGCATTCACCCCTCGAACGGCGTAGGGGTAATTGACAGCGACTACCGCGGCGAAATATGCGTAGGACTTTGCAACGTAAGCTCGCAGCCTTACGTCATAAAGCCGTTTGACAGAATTGCACAGCTTGTGGTAATCAAGCTTGCCGAAATAACGGTAACCGAGTCTGTAACCCTTTCCGAAACGGAAAGAGGAGAAAAGGGCTTTGGCTCAACCGGTAAGGGCATATAACATCGGAAGGAAGAAAAGAAAATGTTTTCAAACGATATAGGCGTCGATCTCGGCACCGCAAACACACTTATCTACAAAAGAGGCAAGGGCATTATAATGCGTGAGCCTTCGGTAATATCCGTAAATACAGAAACGGGCAAAATAGTAGCGGTTGGAACCGAGGCAAAGAAGATGCTTGGCAGAACTCCCCGCGAGATAAAGAGCACCCGTCCTCTCGTTGACGGCGTAATAGCCGATTTCGATTGCGCGGCTAAAATGCTCAAGGAATTTATCAAAAAAACCAAAAACGGCGGAATTTTCAATAAAACGAGAGTAGTCGTTTGCTATCCCGTTGGCGTTTCCGAGGTTGAGAAAATGGCTATTGAGGACGCGGCCGGAGATACCGGCGCAAAAAAAGTCTACCTTATACCCGAGCCCTTTGCGGCGGCGGTAGGTGCAAATCTTCCGGTTTTTGATGCATGCGGCTCTATGATAGTAGATATCGGCGGCGGCACCACCGAGGTTGCGGTTGCATCGCTTGGCGGAATCGTAACCTCCTGCTCACTTCGCTGTGCGGGCGACGATATGGATAAAAATATCGTAAACTACGTTAAGAAAAAATATAACCTTCTCATAGGCGAAAGAACCGCAGAGGCTGTAAAAATGGAAATAGGCAGCGTTTACGAGGGAACCGAAAAGAAGGATTTTGCAGAGGTTCGCGGAAGAGATCTGTTAAACGGGCTTCCCTCAATGGTAAAGCTTTCGGCTGCCGATGCGCGTGACGCAATTACCCCCTCCGTTGAGAAGATTGCCGAGGCCGTTCACGCCACCCTCGAGGAAACACCTCCCGAGCTTGCGGGCGACATTATTGAAAACGGCATTATGCTTGCAGGCGGTGGCGCAATGATTGCAGGTATAGATAAATACCTTGCCAAGCGCCTTGGCGTTCCCGTAAACATTGCAACCGATCCGCTTGACTGCGTTGCGGTAGGTGCGGGAAAAATGTTTGACTTCCTCGATACCATTGATGATATAACGATAGATTGAGAGAAATTCCGATGAAGCTTTTTCAAAGTAAGTTTTTTATAATAATCTGCGCAATCGTGCTTTTTCTTGCGGGATTTTCGCTTTACTCGGTAACTCTTACCGATGGCAGCGCCGTAGGCAATATGGGAAAGGAAATAACCGTTTTCTTCAAAAACGGTATAAATTCCGTGGGCAGATTTTTTGCAGACGGCTTTGAAGGACTTTTTAACTACGGCAACGTGGTAAAGGAAAACGAGGAGCTTAAAAATAAAATAAACGAGCTTGAAAAGGAGCTTATCAAAAACGGAAATCTCATAGACGAAAACGAAAGACTCAAGGACCTTCTCGGAATAATAGGTGAGGAAAAAAGCTACGAAATCATTGAGGCAAACGCCGTTTCAAAGGCAGACGGCGATTGGTTTTCGGTTTTCACAATAAATAAAGGCAGTGCAAGCGGCATTAAAAAAGGCGCCCCTGTGGTTACTGCCGACGGACTTGCAGGCACGGTAACCGACGTTGGCGTAAACTGGGCAATAGTAACCTCCGTTATAGATACCGAATCAAGAATAGGCGGAATAGTGCTTCGCACCGGTGATGCGGCAGTACTAAAGGGCGACTACGAGCTTATGCAAAACGGTCTTTGCCGCCTTTCTTATCTTTCAAACACCGCCGTAATCAGCAGAGGCGACGTGGTTTACACGTCGGGACTCGGCGGCGTGGTGCCATACGGCATAAAAATAGGAAAAATCAACGAGATATATTCCGATGAGCAGGGCGTTGCCCTTTATGCAATCGTTCAGCCTGCCGTTGATTTTTCAAATATCAAAAACGTTTACGTCATAATCGGTGAAGCAAATGAAGCTGATTGATAAAATAAAGGGCAGGCGGATTGTTGTTTACGGGCTCCTATTTATCGCAATGCTTTTGGAGTGTGCGGTAAATAAAATAACCGTTTTCGGCTTCGAGCCTTGCTTTGTCTATCCCGTTTTGCTTGTTTCGGTTTTCTGCTTAAGGGAAAAGGAAGCCACGCTTGCGGGACTTGCTTGCGGAGTTATTATTGATTTTCAAACCTCTTTTGTGGGCTATAACGCAATATTTTTCGTTTTAACGATTTACCTTTTTGCAAATTTGCTTCAGAGTGTTTTGAATAAAAATTTCATAACCTTTATCGCGGCAGACGTAGTATTGCTGTTTGTCTATTTTACACTCGCTTCGGTATTTTATCTTTGCTTTGGCGGAAAAATCGGCTTTTTCAATGCAATGCTCTTTACAGTGTTGCCCAAAACCGCAATTACGGCGGTCGTGTCGGTAGTGGCATATTTTACCGTAAAGCTGATAAAGGAGCGGTTTCCGCGCTTTTTCGGAAAGGAAACAAAAAAATAAACTTAAAGAAGGGAAGAACGGGAATGAAGAAAAATCGCATAATACTTTATTTTGTGGTAATAGCTCTCGTTGCTTCCATATTCATGGGAAGACTTATTGATCTTCAGATAGTAAACGGTGAGTCTTATTACAATCAGACTCTTACCTCGATTACGAAAAAAACGTCGGTAAAGGCATACCGCGGAGAGGTGCTTGACCGTTACGGCAGACCTCTTATAAAAAACGCCATGAAATACGTGGTCTATATTGAGCGCTCTTTTATTCCCGAGGAAAGCTATAACGAAAGCCTGCTTTCAATAGCAAAGCTTTTCAGAGAAAAGGGCGTTTCATATACCGATACCTTTATGATCGGCTATTTCCCTTACGATTTTCTTACCCTTTCGGAAAATCCGCAAAATGATACCACCTCGTTTAACGACTTTTTGAAATATTACGGCGTAAAAAACAACGGAAACGCCGCCGAAATAATGAACGCGCTTGCAACAAAGCTCAAATTGCAAAATTACGATGAAACCGAAAAGCGCATACTTATAGGTCTTCGTTACGATATGTACAGAAACGGCACCACAAGCGGAAATCCCCTCTTGTTTGCCGACGGAATCGATATCGAGCTTCTAACGGTGCTTGAGGAAAACTCTGCAATTTATCCCGGAATAATAGTCGAAGCCGAAACAGAAAGTGAATACGTTTACCCCGGATATGCCTCTCATATACTCGGCAGAGTAGGAAAGATCTCCTCCTCCGAATACGCCGAGCTTAAAGGCGAGGGATATACCATAAACGACTACGTTGGCAAAGACGGTATCCAAAAGTCCTTTGAAAGCTATCTTCGCGGAATAGACGGTGTGAGAACCACCTATCTCGACAGCGATTACAATATAATCTCAAGCGAAATAACCACTCCCGCACAAAACGGAAACAACGTTGTGCTCACAATCGATATCGAGCTGCAAATGGCGGTTGAACACGCACTTGCGGAAACGATTGAGGATATGCAGAAAAACAAAAGCAAATACCCAAACGGTGACGGAGATGCGAATGCGGGTGCCGCCGTTGTAATCGACGTAAAAACGGGTGAGGTTCTTGCAATGGCAAGCTATCCCTCCTACGATCTTACCACCTTTACCGAGGATTACAACTCCCTTTCAACAAACAGCCTGTTGCCTCTTTTAAACCGCGCAATAGGCGGAACCTACGAGCCGGGCTCGACCTTTAAAATGATATCAGCGATAATGGCTTTGAATGAAGACCTTATCTCCTCAAAGGATATTTACAAATGCAGCGGCAGATACACCTATTACAACGATTATCAGCCTTACTGCTACGGACAGCTCGCCCACGGTAACCTCACCGTTACAAAGGCGCTTCAGCTTTCCTGCAACTCGTTTTTCTTTGATATAATCCGTCAGCTCGGATTGGAAAAGCACAACGCCTATTCTTCAATGTTCGGTTTTGGCAAGACCACGGGCATTGAGCTTTTAGGCGAGGCAAAGGGATATTATCTTACAAAGGCGCTTTTCGATCAGCGCGGAATGACACCGGGCGATCAGCTTATGATATCCATCGGTCAGTTGAATACCGCAACTCCTATTCAGCTTGCCTCTTATGCACAGATGCTTGCAAGCGGTGACGAGCGCTATCAGCCTCATTTGCTTAAAGAGGTAATAGATTCAGGCTACGATAATGTAATTTACAAAACAACCCCCACGGTGCTTTCAAGCTTTGCCGATCTTAATATCTCTTCAAAGGACGTAGAAACGGTCCGTGAGGGTATGCATAACGTAGTCACACAGATATCGGGCAGAAACAAGCTGCTTGGCGTATACAACGCGGCGGCAAAAACAGGCACGGCAGAGGTCCCCGGCGGCTCACCAAACGCCGTTTACGTAACCTTTGCGCCTTATGATGATCCTGAAATCGCAATAGCGGCTGTGGTTGAGCACGGCGGCGAGGGCGGTTACCTTGATGAAATGATATCAAAGATAATGAAACAGTATTTCACGTCAAATAACGCAGATTCGGGAATAAGCCCCGAAGGAAGTTTAGTTAAATAAAAGGAAGAGGAAAGAAAATGGGAATCAGACACTTAATCGACTTCAGCAATATCGACGTTGCAAGATGGCAAAGCCTTGCAAAGCTCACAAACGAGATAATCGACTCGCCTGAGGATTTTGCATCGGCATGCAAGGGAAAAATCCTTGCAACGCTTTTTTACGAGCCTTCAACGAGAACGAAGTTTTCGTTCCAGACCGCAATGCTTCGCCTTGGCGGAAGCTATATCGGCTTTGATAACGCCGAAAATTCATCGGTTTCAAAGGGCGAAACCCTCCGTGACACAATCAAGATAGTAAATAACTATGCCGATATCATCGCAATGCGTCACCCCTACGAGGGCGCGGCTTATGCGGCAACCCTTTATTCAAGCACTCCCGTTATAAACGCGGGCGACGGCGGCCATATGCACCCCACCCAGACCCTTGCCGACCTTACCACGATGATGCGCGAAAAGGGAACCCTTGAGGGTCTTAAGATCGGCATCTGCGGCGACCTCAAATACGGCAGAACCGTTCATTCGCTCTTAAAGGCAATGTCGCTTTTCAAAAACAATAAATTCTATCTGATTTCCACCGAAAGCCTTTCCACTCCAAAATATATAATCGACGAAATTGTAAAAAGCGGTAACCAATACGTTGAGTGCGATTCACTTGATAAATACATAGACGAATTCGATTGCCTTTATATGACTCGCATACAGCAGGAGAGATTTGCTTCCGAGGAGGAATATCTTGCTCAAAAGGGTATCTTCGTGCTTGACGAGGCCAAGATGAAAAAGGCAAGAAACGACCTTATCGTAATGCACCCCCTGCCCAAGATAGACGAAATTGCCGACTCGGTTGATTTCGACCCCCGTGCACTTTATTTCAAGCAGGCACAATACGGAATGTATGCGAGAATGGCACTTATCAAAACCCTTCTTTCTGAGGAGTTTGACCTTCCCGCAATTCCCACTCCCACAGACCTTGGCAAAAACGTATTTTGCAGCAATCCTAAATGCATAACAAAGCTTGAACCCACCTTGCCCTCGCAGTTTGGCGGCGAAAAGGGCGCAAAATTCTGCAAATATTGTGATTTTGAAGCAATCGAATGGTGATTTTGAATGTATAAAATGCTAAAGCTCGAACCGAGAATGGCAGAGTATTTCCTTGAAAAATTTAATTTTGATAAAAAGCTCTCGGTTTTCGGCTCCTGCGATGACCGTGGATTTTTAGCCCTTTGCTTTTACGATGAGGGCCGTGAGCCCGCTGAAATAATCGGCTTTCACGTTTACGAAAAGACCGAAGAAAATTATTGGGTTGAAAACCTCATAAGAGCCACGATAAACAGCCTCGAGCTTTCGGGAAGCCTTTTTTGCGAATATAACGGAAAAGATTATATCCGTGAATTCAAGGCAAGCCGATTCAAAGATGAAAACGGAAAAATGATAGCAGACCTCAAGGCTATTTTTGCCGCAGGCGGACCTTGTTGCCATGGGTAATAGGGTTGCGGTAATAGGCGGCGGCGCCGCAGGAATGATGGCGGCAATAACCGCGGCAAAAGACGGCAAAAGGGTAACGGTCTTTGAAAAAAATAAAATGCTCGGAAGAAAGCTGCTTATCACCGGTAAGGGAAGATGCAACGTAACGAATAACTGTGAGGTTTCGGAGCTTATAAAAAACGTTGCGGTAAATTCCCGCTTTCTTTACAGTGCCTTTAACGCCTTTGATTCCGAAAGAACTATAAACTATTTCGAGGGCCGCGGCGTTAAATTGAAAACCGAGCGCGGCAGAAGGGTTTTCCCCGAAAGTGACCGCTCGGCAGACATTGTAAACGCCTTGCGCGGTGAAATTGAGGAACTTAAAATACCCATAATAAATAAGCCCGTAACCTCCGTTTCGGCGGATATGACGGTGTTTTGTAAAAGCGAAAAATACTCATTTGATTCAGTTATAATAGCCACGGGCGGTATGTCTTATCCCTTAACGGGCTCAACGGGTGACGGTTATAAATTTGCAAAAAATCTCGGTCACACGGTAACGCCTCTTTCTCCCTCGCTTGTGCCGATTAACACAAACGAAAAATGGGTAAGGGAAGCGGCAGGCCTTTCACTTAAAAACGTTGACCTCAGCTGCCTTGTAAACAGCAAGAAAATATTTTCAGAGCGCGGCGAAATGCTTTTTACCCACACGGGAATATCCGGTCCGCTTGTGCTTTCGCTTTCATCGGTATTAAAGCCCGAGAATATGGAAAACGC
>JAZRNU010000142.1:0-5017 GCA_045648325.1 Eubacteriales bacterium
AGGGAGTTTGCCATATTGTTACCGTCGCCTACGAAGCAGAGCTTGTTGCCCTCGATAACACCCTTATGCTCACGGATGGTGAGAAGGTCTGCAAGAACCTGACAGGGGTGAGCGTAGTCGGTAAGACCGTTGATTATCGGAATAGAGCCGTATTCTGCAAGCTGCTCAACCTTTTCCTGCTCGAAGGTTCTTATCATAATTCCGTCAACGTAACGGGAAAGAACACGGGCAGTATCGGCAATGGATTCGCCTCTGCCGAGCTGAAGATCACGCGAGCTTAAGAAAAGCGGATAACCGCCGAGCTGATACATACCTACCTCAAAGGATACTCTCGTTCTGGTAGAGGACTTTTCGAATATAAGTCCGAGAGTTTTGCCTGCAAGGCGGTGATGGACTATTCCCTTTTTATTTTCTGCCTTTAATTCGTCGGCAAGATCGAGTATGTCGATGATTTCCTTTTCGGAAAGATCGAGTAATTTGAGTAAATGCTTCATTTTTATTCCTCCGCTTCGGATTCAACAATTTTTTTGATTATTTCAAGGCCCTTATCTATCTCTTTATATGAAATTACAAGGGGCGGCAAAAGTCTTACTGAGGATTTTGCCGTAAGAGTAAGGCAACCGTTTGCCGCTATCTCACGCGACACCTCGCCGGAATTTCCGTTTATAAGGTCAAATGCTATGAAAAGGCCGAGACCGCGAACGTTTTTGACGTTTTTGAAGCTTTTTATCTTATTACGGATATATTCGCCCTTTTCGCAAACGTCCTTTTCCATTTTCGGGTCGGTCGTGCGCTTCATTACCTCGATTGCGCCTGCGCAGGCAATGGGGTTTCCGCCAAAGGTTGAGCCGTGCTGACCGTAGCAAAGAACGTGCTCACACTTTTCGTTTGCCAAAACCGCGCCGATGGGCAAGCCGCCTCCGAGTCCCTTTGCGAGGGTGATTATATCGGGGTGAATATCGAAATGATTGGTTGCAAGGAATTTTCCCGTGCGAAGCACGCCGGTCTGAACCTCGTCAACGATAAGTAAAATATCGCGCTCATCGCAAAGCTTCTGAATTCCTGCCACAAAATCCTTTTCAAGAATGTTTACGCCGCCCTCACCCTGAACAAGCTCTATCATAATTGCGCAAACATTTTCGTTTGCGGCCTCCAAAATGGATTCAAGGGTATTTTCCTTGGGAGTTACAAAGCCGCTTGTAAGCGGAAGGAAAAGCTCGTGATACGACTCCTGACCCGTTGCGGCAAGAGTGGTGAGAGTTCTTCCGTGGAAGGAGTTGTTGAGGGTTATTATTACGTTTCTTTCTTTTCCGTATTTATCGGCGGAGTATTTTCTTGCAATTTTGATCGCGCCCTCGTTTGCCTCGGCGCCGGAGTTTGCAAAAAACACTCTCTTCATACCGGTTGCCGTCAAAACTCTTTCGGCAAGCTCGATGTTGGTGGGATTATAATAGAGATTACAGATATGTCCTACCTTTTTGGCCTGTTTTGTAATAGCCTTCACATATGCCTTATCGGCATAGCCGAGTGCGTTTACCGCAATGCCTGCCGCAAAATCGATGTATTTTTTACCGTCAACGTCTGTTGCGGTGGCGCCCTTTCCCTTTTCAATTACTACAGGATAGCGATTGTAGGTTTCAAGCATTGCATTTTTGTCTTTTTCTATATAGTACTGTGAATTAAACATTGTGGGATTCTCCTTATCTGTGGATTATAGTGCCAAATCCCTCGTGTGAGAAAAGTTCAACGATTATAGAGTGCTTTACTCTGCCGTCGATAATACTTGCCGATTTTATTTCAAGCTTTACCGCATTGGCAATGCTTTCGATTTTGGGGATCATTCCGCCTGTGATTATGCCGCTTTTGATAAGCTCGGGGATATCGGTAAGCTTAATATCGGAAATAAGGGAGCTTTCGTCGTGAGGATCCTTTAAAACGCCGCGTACGTCGGTTAATACCAAAACTCTGTCGGCCTTTAAGGCGATTGCGATCTCAAGAGCCGCAGTATCAGCGTTTATGTTGTAAACCTCGCCGTTTTCACCCGCCGCAACTGTTGAAACGACAACAACGTAGCCGTTTGCGAGGTTATCTCTTATAATTTTGGTGTTGATATCGGCAATTTCGCCTACAAAGCCGTAATCAACGCCGTCTTCCGTCTTTTTTCTTGCTTTTATAAAGCCGCCGTCTATACCCGAAAGGCCTATTGCGCTGCCACCTGCGCAGTTTATCATGCTTACGAGGTCCTTGTTTATTTTACCTGCAAGAACCATCTGTGCGATTTCTGCGGTTTCGGCGTCGGTATATCGGAGTCCGTTTACAAAACGGCTTTCCTTGCCTATACGCTTTAACATATCGGTAATTTCGGGGCCGCCGCCATGGACGAGCACAACGTTTATTCCGATGCAGGAAAGCAAAACTATATCGGAAATAACGGCATGCTTAAGCTCCTCGTTTATCATAGCGTTGCCGCCGTATTTTATAACTATTGTTTTACCTCTGTACTGCGTTATATAAGGGAGTGCTTCAACAAGCACCTCTGCCTTTTTTTCAATCGAGTTAAAAGTAATTTCGTCCATCTTTATATCCTTTCAGAATATCAGGTTCTGTAATCGCCGTTTATTCTTACGTATTCGTAGGTGAGGTCACAGCCGAAGGCGGTTGCCTCCTCGGTGCCGTCGTTTAAGTTTATATCAATTATAATGTGATCCTTCAAAAGGATTTCCTTTGCCTTTTCCTCTGAAAAATCAACGCCTGCGCCGTTTTTGCAAACGGTTATTTCGCCTGCCTCGCTCTTGAAGGCAATGTCAATCTTGGTTACGTCAAGCTCGCATTTTGCATAACCGAGAGCGCAAAGCACTCTGCCCCAGTTTGCATCTGCTCCGAACATTGCAGCCTTTGTGAGGTTTGAGGAAATTACTGATTTTGCCGCAATTCTTGCGGTCTGCTTATCGGGAGCATTGTAAACGTAGCCCTCCAAAAGCTTGGTTGCGCCCTCGCCGTCACGCGCGATCATCTGCGAAAGCTTTTTGCAAAGGAAGGTAAGACCTTCAAGAAATACCTTGTAATCCTCGTTTTTCTCGGTTATCTCGGCGTTGCCTGCAAGGCCGTTAGTCATAACCGAGAGCATATCGTTGGTGGAGGTGTCACCGTCAACGGAGATCATATTGAAGCTCTCATCGGCAGCTTCCTTAACTGCAACCTTTATCATTTCGGGTGAAACCGCTACGTCGCCGGTAATGAATACGAGCATTGTTGCCATATTGGGATTTATCATACCCGAGCCCTTTGCAATACCGCCCATACGGCAGGTTTTGCCGCCAACGGTAAACTCAACAGCCGCTTCCTTGGGCTGAAGGTCGGTGGTGAGAATTGCCCAAGATGCATCTTCACCGCCCTCTACCGAAAGATTTTTTACGAGTGAGGGAATTCCGTCGGTAATAGCCTTTACGTTAAGAGGCTGACCGATAACGCCGGTTGATGCTATTATAATATCCTTTTCGGAAATCTTCAATTCGTCTGCAAGTGCCTTGCAGGTGATCTTTGCAACCTCAACGCCGTCGGCATTGCAGGTGTTTGCGTTGCCGCTGTTGCAGATTGCCGCTATTGCCTTGCCGTCTTCAATATTTTCCTTGGTAACCGCAATGGGTGCGCCCTTAACCTTATTAGTGGTGTAAACAGCCGCCGCAGAGCACATTACCTCCGATTTGATAAGCGCAAGGTCCTTTTTCTCTCTATTTTTACGAATGCCGCAGTAAATTCCGGAAGCCGTAAAGCCCTTTGCCGCGGTTACGCCGCCTTTAATTTCTTTCATTTTATCCTACCTCAATTCAGTGAAATCGTTTCATCAAGTCCAAGCATTACGTTCATACACTGCACTGCCGCACCGCCCGAGCCCTTGCCGAGATTGTCAAGCACCGAGCAAAGCATTACCTGATTTCCGTTTGAAAAAACGTAGATCTGTAATTCGTTTGTGCTGTTTACAAGCTCGGGATTTAAAAATCCGCCGCTTGACGTAAGATCTGCGTTATACGGCATAACCTTTACGAAATTGCTTTCTTTATAGTATTTTTCATATATTTCGGTGAGTTTTTCGGGCAAAACAGATAATTTATCTGCATTAAGCGGAACCGAAACGAGCATTCCCTTATAGTAATCGCCAACAACAGGTAAAAATACGGGAGGCTTTGTAAGCCCGCATATTTTCGTCATTTCGGGAAGGTGCTTATGTGTAAGAGAAAGGGCGTAAGGCATTGGAGCTTTACACTCATTTGCATTTCTTTCAGCGCCCTCATATTTCTCAATAAGCTTCTTGCCGCCGCCGCTGTATCCGGTAAGCGACGTTGCCGAAATATCGGTATCGGGCGATAAAACGCCTTCTTTTACGAGAGGATATATAAGCGAGATAAATCCCGATGCGTGACAGCCGGGGACCGCTACTCTTTTTGAATTTTTCAGCGCATCTGCAAATTCAATGCCAAGCTCGGGAAAGCCGTAGCACCACTCGGGATTTGTGCGGTGAGCGGTAGAGGCATCGATTATCTTTGCATTGCTTCCCTTTGCAAGCTCCACAGCCTCTTTGGCAGCGGCGTCGGGCAGACAAAGGAAGGTTATATCGGAATCGTTTATAAACTTTTTGATAACCTCGGGATTTTTACGGTCAGCCTCGGGAATTGTAAGAAGCTCAATGTCATCTCTTGCCTTTAAACGCTCCTCAATCTGCATTCCCGTTGTGCCGACGTTTCCGTCAACGAATACTTTATATTTAGCCATTTATATTACCCAAAAATTTTTCCATTTCATTTATTTGTAATTCAACCGCTTCCTTGGCAGGTCCTCCGTAGACCTTTCTGCCGTTTACGCAGCGCTCCAGGGAAATGGCATCGTAGATGTCTTCTTCAAATACGGGAGAGAACTGCTTGTATTCCTCTACCGTAAGGCTTTCGAGATTTTTGCCGTTATCTATTGAATAACGGACAAGCTCGCCTACCGCTCTGTATGCATCTCTGAAGGGAACGCC
>JAZRNU010000143.1:0-13271 GCA_045648325.1 Eubacteriales bacterium
CAAAAGGCTTTTTGCGCTGAAATAGCTTTTGCGGTTTCTTATTTTCGTGAGATAGGTGGCTATATGGCCTACGTTTTTGGAAATGGACATTCCGTTATCGTTAAGTATTACGATAAGCCCCTTTCCGTCGGCGCCTGCGTTGTTAAGCCCCTCGTATGCCTCGCCGCCGCCGAGCGCTCCGTCGCCGATAACGGCAATAACCTTGCCCTCTTCACCGGAAAGTGCCTTTGCCTTTAAAAGACCGTATGCCGCAGAAACAGAAACGCTGCTGTGTCCGCTTATAAAGCTGTCGTATTTATTTTCGGGAGGATAAGGGAAGCCCGAAAGGCCGCCCTTTTTGCGAAGCGTTGCAAATTCATCGCGTCTTCCGGTGAGAAGCTTGAAGGTATATGCCTGATGGCCTACGTCCCACACCACGTTGTCTTTTTCAAGGTCGAAAACCGAAAGAAGAGAAACGGTAAGCTCCACCGTGCCGAGATTTGAGGCAAGGTGACCGCCCGTTTGTGAAACGTTTTGTATAAGAGTTTCGCGTATTTCGTTGCAAAGACAAGCCTTTTCCTCTGCATTAAGGCTTTTTACGTCGTAAGGAGTGTTTATCTTATCAAGCAAAGACAAAGTTATTTCTCCTTTCTGAAAAAGGTGATGAATTTTGCTACCAAAAATACCGTTTCGTTACTGTGTTTAATTGCAAAGCTTTTTCCCGCCGCCTTGCCCACTATTACAAAGGTGGAAATTGCCGCGGTGACAATAAGCGGAAAAGCAAACTGAAGTGCCGCGCTTTCAAAAACCGACGCTATTCTTACCGCAAGCGCCGAGCCTGCCGCGCCTGAGATTATGCCCGACATATCACCGATAACATCATTGCAGATGTTTGCGACCTTATCGGCGTTTTTAATGAGGTTTGCACCTCTTTTTGCACCCTTTATCTTTCTTGATGCCATTGCGTTAAAGGGAGCTATATCGGCACTCGTAACCGAGGTTCCGATTATATCGAATGCCACGCCGATAAAGGCTATTACCACTATGAGAATAATGGAAACCGCAGTACCCGCGCCCTCGATTGCTATATTGGAAAAAAATGAGAAAATTACCGTGAGAATGAAAACTATAAAAAACAGCTTTATCAGATAGCTTATATTTCCGTGTTTTTTCTTTTTCTCGCGATATTCCGCCTTATCTATTTCTTTCAGGCGCTTTTCCTCGTTTTTGTTTTGGTTTTTTTCTTTCATTTCTTCACCGTTTTATATTTTTGAATATGGTACCCGAATGCGTAAATTTTACGGCTTAGGTCAAGTAGGATTTCCCTACGGTCTGCCTCTCGTCGCCGATGAGGTCATTTCTGTTTGAAGACCGCAGCATTTCGTTGCCGACAATGCGACTTGATTACCACTCAGTCCGTACTGCAGCCCACATTCGGGATAAACAGCCTAGAGTTTTCACACACAAATCCAATCGTTATCTATCCTCTTTTGCAGCCTCTATTTCATATTCCCAAAAAACAATCCGCAGAGAGCCACTCAAGGCAGGTTACAACTGCACACAGCTTTAAGCCGCATTGCAGGTTTAATCACATTCCGAAGCTTTCGCCTCAAAAATGCGCCTCTCGGAACGACGGGACGCACCCGTATGCCATTACGGACGCCCGGCGCTCCTTTCATCCAGCATCCACCCCAAACTGGGCGTAAGAGGCAAACACAAGACGCTTCATCGATATACCCTTTAACGGATTTTTAGGCCCGTCCTCGTTAACAACCGATTTGACTAAGGATACTGCACCATATTCTTTATTTTATTTTACTATGAGCAAATAATAAACAGTGCCTATTGCCACACCGTAGAAAAAGCCAACCAATACCTCGGTTTTACTGTGGCCAACAAGCTCCTTTAAGTGATCTCCGAATTTTGCGGTGGTTCCGTGATTTATCCACTCGTCTATCATGGTATTCAATACCTTTGCCTGCTTGCCCGTTTCTCTTCTTACGCCCGTTGCATCGTAAAGAACAACGCACATAAAGCAAAAGGCAATTCCGAATTCGGCAGAGGTAAAGCCTTCGATAAGAAGAATAAGCATTGCAAGCGAGCAGGTAAACGAGGCGTGTGCCGACGGCATTCCGCCGGAGCCTACAAACCTTTCAAAGTTTATTCTTTTTTCTTTAAAAAGGGTTATTAAAAACTTTATAAGTTGTGCCGAAAACCACGCGCTTATCGAACAAACAATATAATGATTTATCATCAGTGATCCCTTTCAAGAATTTTATCGCAAAGCCAAAGGAGAAGCTCGTTATTTTTAAATCTTGCAATGGATTTTTTGGCTTCCTCAAGATAAAACGCCGCGCGTTCTTTTGCCTTTTCTATTCCGACTAATTTGATATAGGTGTGCTTATCGTTTCTCTCGTCGCTTCCTACCGGCTTGCCAAGCTTCTTCTCATCGCCTATAACGTCTAAAATATCGTCGGTTATCTGGAAGGCAAGCCCGAAGTTTCTGCCATAGCTTTCTGCCTCTTTAACGAGATCGTATCTCTTTGCTGCAATGCAGCCAAGTGCACAAGCCGCAGAAAGAAGATTGGAGGTTTTTTTCTCATACATCTTGAGAATAAGCTCCTCGGTGGGGGCAACCGCCGCCGTTTCAAGTGAAAGATCAATTTGCTGACCTGCGCACATTCCGAGGTAGCCTGCGTATTTGGAAAGATATTCAACCGCTTTTATTGAAGGATCAAAATCACGGTTGGCGGCGCCCGTTTCTATTACCAACTGTCTGAACGCTTCTGTTAAAAGTGCGTCACCCGCAAGAAGGGCGGTTGCTTCGCCGAACATAACGTGATTTGTGGGAAGACCGCGTCTTAACTCGTCGTTATCCATACAGGGGAGATCGTCGTGAATAAGCGAATAGGTGTGTATCATCTCAACCGCCGCAGCAAATGAAAGCGCTTTGTTTGACAGCGATTCTTCTCCCGATGCTATTTTGAAAAACTCAAACACCAGAACGGGACGTATTCTTTTTCCTCCTGCATTGATCGAATATATCATTGCCTCGGCAAGACGGCTCAAATCTTCATCTTCCATTGACAATGTATTCAAAAGATAGCTGTTTATTTGATTTACGTAATTCGCAACTTTTTCCTCGTTAGTAGGGGGCGCTTTTTTTTCTTTTTCATCGCAGGCAGTTGTTTTCTTTGAGCTCATTTCGTTCCCTCTTTTCCGGTTATTATTTCTATTTTCTGTTCCGCCTCGGAAAGCATTTCGGAAAGCTCCTTTGCCAATGCCGCGCCCTCTTCGTAAAGAGCGGTTGCATCGGACACCGAAACGCTTCCTGCTTCAAGGCTGGTTACTATTTCTTCAAGTCGTTTTATCTTATCTTCAAACTTCATATCAATAATCCCCTTATTTTTCAATTTCGGTTACGGTTGCCTTGGCAATTCCGCTTGCAAGCGTTATCTTTACCGCGCTTCCGTTTTCAAGCTCTTTAGACGAGGTTACCGCCTTTCCGTTTAAGGTTACTATTGAATAACCTCTTTCCAAAACGGATCTGGGATTTACCGCATAAAGCCGACAGCTCAAAAGCTCTGCGGCGTGCTTCTTTTCGTCAAGCAGCTTTTTTGCATTTATAAAAAGCTTTTCGGCTATATAGTCAAGCTCCATGCTTTTATCGTTAAAAAATTTCTTTGCCGTTTTTACAAGCTCTTCTTTCAGCTTTCCGAGCTTTTCCTTCTGGTAGACGCAAAGCTTTTTTAATGCGTTTTTCATTCGCAAATCTGCAGTTTCAACGCTTTGCAGAACCGATGCTATATCGGGAGTTGCAAGCTCCGCCGCCGCAGAAGGAGTGGGTGCGCGAAGGTCTGCGGCAAAATCGGAAAGGGTGAAATCGGTTTCGTGGCCCACTGCCGAGATTACGGGAAGCGTTGACTCAAAAATCGCTCTTACCGTTTCCTCCTCGTTAAATGCCCAAAGATCCTCTATTGAGCCGCCGCCCCTGCCAACTATGAGTAAATCGGCTCTTTTTTCGGCGTTTGCCCTTTTGATTGCCGCCGAGATTTCGGGCGAAGCGGTTACTCCCTGCACCGTTACGGGATAAATAAGCACGTTTGCTATGGGATATCTTCTTTTCAAAATATTTATCATATCCTGAACCGCGGCGCCTGTGGGCGAGGTGATTATTCCAACGGTTTTGGGATATTTGGGAAGCGGCTTTTTTATAGCCTCATCAAAAAGTCCTTCGGCTGAAAGCTTTTTCTTAAGCTCCTCAAAGGCAAGCCAGAGTGCGCCGTCGCCGTCGGGCATAATATCCTCGATATAAAGCTGATACTGACCGCCCTTTTCGTAAACGCCGACCTTGCCGAAAGCCGTTACCTTAAGACCGTCGTAAAGTTTGAAGCGAAGACGTGAGGCGTTACCCTTAAACATTACCGCCTTTATTACGCCGCCCTCATCTTTAAGCGACATATAAAGATGTCCGCTTGCGTAGTGGCCCGTGAAGTTGGATATTTCTCCTCTTACGAAAAGCCCCGCAAGGTTTTTGTCGCCGTCGAAAACGGAGGCTATATATCTGTTAAGTTGTGTTACCGTTACGACAGGCCTGCTCATTTATATCTTTTCCTTTAGTGAGGTAAGTATTGCAATTCCCGCCGCGTTATCTGCCGAAAGCTCTGCGGGTGCAAAATATATTTCTTTTTTATCAGAAAGGGCTTCTCTTAAAAGTCGGCTCGAGGTTACTCCGCCCGACATTATTACCGTGCCATCGGTTTTATCCTCTATTGCCGCCTTTACTGCGTTTGCCACCGAAACCATTGCGTAGCGTGCTGTGTCTGCAAAGCTTTCGCCGTCTTCAATCATTTTCCTTACCTTGTTTTCAAGCCCCGAAAAATTGAAGCCGCCGTTTTTGTAGCATCTGAGGTGTGCGTTTTTATTGCTTTCAAAGGAAAGTCTGTCTATTTCCTTGCCGGAGGGAAAGGAAAAGCCAAGGAGATTTCCCGTGCGGTCAAGAGCCTGACCTGCGCTTATATCGTGCGTTTCTGAAATTATTTCCACCAAAAAGCCCGCGCCGTTTGAGGTTACCTTTAAAAGCTCGGTTGTGCCTCCCGAAAGGTGAAAGGCGTAAAAGCTTTTACCTTTTTCAAAAAGGTCTTCTCTTCCCGCGCCGAATATTGCCGCCGCAACGTGCCCCTCCTGGTGTGAAAAGAGGTGCAAGGGCGCCGATGACGAAGCCGCTGCAGCGCCTGCCGCCGAAACTCCTGACAAAAAGCAGGGCATATAAGAGCCGTCTACGTTCCTCGGGCGCGACGATACTCCAACCGCTCCGTAAGGTCCCTTTTCTATGCTTTCGAAAAGAGAGGGCAGATTTTTGGTGTGATTGAAATGCGCCTCGCTTTGGCGAAGCCCAAGCCCCGTGCCTGCGTCAAGCATCTTTTTTTGGGTAAAGAGCTCTTTTGTTTCGCTGTTGAAAACCGCAAGCGAGGTGGTGTAGTTACTCGTATCTATTCCGAGATATTTCATATCACTCTTTGTTTCTCGAAATGTTGCCAAGCACGCCGTTAATGAAGGCGGGCATATCGTCGGCATCGAATTCCTTTGCAAGCTCGATTGCTTCGTTTATGGCTATGTTTTCGGGAATATCCTCGTTATAAAGCATTTCGTAAACGGCAAGGCGGAGAATTGAAAGAGTGATTGCCGAAAGTCTTGAAAGCTTCCAGTTTTTAAGATATTTTTCAATGTAAATATCTATCTCTTCCCTGTTTTCCTCTACGCCGATTACCGTCTTTCTGATATATTCGGTAATTACGAGGTCGCGAAGCTCCGCCGCAGTTTCGAAAAGCTCTGAAACGGTTGCATCTTTATGAAAATGCTTTTCAAATACGAGGTAAAGTGCTTCTTTTCTTTCTTGTTTTCTGTTCATAATATTACCACTTCCGCTTTTTTTGCATAATATCCGATCATATTTATTATTATGCATTATATTATACAATATCTATATAAAAAAATAAAGTGTTTTATAAAAAAATTTCCCGTCAAACGACGGGAAATTTCGATTTTTATGCATTTATTTTGAAATCGTAAAGTGAACAGGTTGAGTAAGTGGTTACAAACTCTACCGCACCCGAAGAAAGCATTTCGGAAACGGTAGCGTTTAAGACTGTATTTCCGTCTAAAACTACCGTAATTTCATTTCCGTTTACCGTAATTTCGGGCTTTAAGCGCTTACCTGCGGAAACGTCACAGCTTACTTCCGCCACGGTTTTGCCCATGTAGGAAATTCCAACGGTTCCGTTTTTAAAATAGATGAGTGCGCCGGAAAGCTCGGGATATTCTCCCGTTTTGGCTCTTACGAGAATGCCTGCGTATCCGTTATCCTTCATACTTACTATGCTGAAGTTTGCCTTAACGGTAAAGTCATCGAAAACTCTGCCCGAGTGGCCCAAAAGCAAGCCGTAATCGGTGATGTTCGTTTTTACCGTGCCGCTGCTTTCAGCATAATATCCGAGGGTGGAATAGCTTTCAAAGCCGTAAAAATAGCTTCTCTTCGTCACGTTTCTGAATGCCGCCTTGGCATTTTCCGTTATGAGTGCAATTGAGCCGTAAAGCTTTTTCTCAACGGTTTCTACCGTAATTACCGCCTCGAGATTATCGTTTATATAAACGGCAATTCCCGTTTTTTCATCGGTAATTATTCTCACTCTGTTTTGGTTTTTTGGGTTTACCTTTTCCAAGGCAGTTGCAAGCACTTCTCCGTCTTTATAAAGCGTTACCGTGCCGTTTGCCGAAATTGCAAGGTAGTAGCCCGTTTCGGTTGCCTTTGAAACAACATCCTTTTTGCCAAAGGAGATGCCTGCGCTTCCCTTTCCGTCAATAATCTGAACGGTTGCATCGAAAAGATGGTGAGCGGCAACGTTTCCGCCGATATATTCGCAGCTCGCGTAGCCGCTTTTGTTTGACTGAATAAAGCCCGCGTCGGTGTAGCTCCAATCGCCGTCACCGTAGGAGATGGTGTGCGCAAGAGCGTTTGTAAATTTCATTTCGGTTTCAGAGGTGTCTTTGTTTGTGATAAGGGCGTTTTTGCCGTTTATCATATCGCCTGCCGTGAACTCCTCAAATGCGGCCTTCGTGCCACCGATTGCAATCATTCCGCCGTAAATTTCGGAGAAGTTTGCGTTAATAAAGCCGCCAAGCTGAGTGTAGCTTACACCGTCGAGGCTGTAATACGCCGAAACGTAAAGACCTGCCTTTTGTAAGTGGAGATATATCTTTCCGGTTTCGACCTCAACCTCTGCCTCGGTTATCGCAAAGCCCGAAAGATTTGATTTGAAGAAAACCTTATTTCCCGATTTTGTAACCGAAATGCTGTTGTTTTCGTTCTGATATATCACAAGTCCGGCTTCGCCGTCGGTTTCTGCAAGCTTGACGGTTACGGAGAAATCGTTTGACGAAAAGGCAGAGAGCATCCTTGCGGTTTTGCCCTCGGTAAAGAGGGTTAGCTGTCCGTCTTTTACAGAATAGCTTTTGGCAATTTTTGCGTAAATCGCGGCAGGAGCCGCTTCAAATCTGTCGTAAATCGGGGTGTTTATCTCTTTTACAGAGAAATCTGTGAATTCCGCTTTAACGGTATTTTCGCCGCCTGCTGCAAACACACCTGCAATTACGCCCTCGCTCATCGCAACCGACTTACTGCCGACCTCGCTATCCGAAAGATAAGCGGTGAATTTATTAAACTGATCGCGGGTGATTTTAAGGCAAGCAGCTTCTGAGGGTATTTCCATGGAGGCAACTTCAATTACGTTGCCGCCCTCGGTTTCTCTTACCTGCATTACCGCTTTTCCGTTTTTAATTACAAGAGAAACGAAGGGAGAATAGACGCTTTCGGACTCTCTTATCATAACGCCTGCGCCGTTTTTGTCTGCCAAAACCGTTGCTGCGACCTCGGTAGCGCCAAAGACGTTTTTGCCGTAAATTCTGAAGTTATCGTTTACTTTTTCAAGGTAGCCGCTACCCGAAAGGATAACCGCCTTTTCGGTTAAAACGGTGGTTCCCAGAACGGGGGCAGTGCCGATATCCGCAGATACAAAGCCGCCGAAATAGCCGCTTCTCTTTTCGCTTTTTACTATTATTGCACTTGATTCCTTTGCTACCGAAACGGTGATTTTGCCGTCATTTACAAGGTAGCCCTCACCTGTTTCGTAGTTCCAGAGAATATCGCCGTCGTTATAAAGACCGAGCTTGTAAACGGGAATTTCAACGTTTTCGGTCTTTTCTCCGTTGTTTATAACGGTGATTACCGCCTCGTTTTCATCAAAGCGGGCGTAGGAAACAACATCGGGATCGTTTACTGCCAAAAGTGGCATAAAGCCGCCCTGCGAAAGGACCTCGTTGAAATCCTCTCTCAAATTGAGGAGAGATCTGTAGCTGTTGAATATCTTATAATTCCAGTTTTTTTGGTTCCAGTCAAAGCTCTGCATATTGCCAAAGCTTGCGCTGTGACCCTCCATTCCTATCTCGTCGACGTAGTAGATTACGGGGCTTCCGACCATTGTAAACTGCATTACAGCCGCCAAAATCGCTTTGTTTTCGTTGCCGCCGAGGTTAGTTAAAACACGGGCGACGTCATGGCTTGAAATGAGATTATAGCCCGATTTTGCAACGTCAAAGGGCACCTTGTTTACCGAGGTGGCAACCTTTGTTAAAAGCTCCTTGGCGTTGTAGGTTACGGTGGTTACATAGTTTGTGCTTTCATCGCCGGGGTGGTTACGGGGAGCATCGAAATATAGGTAGATATGCTCTGCAAAATCGCCGTAATTCCACACCGAATCAAGGGCGGTGCCGTAGCGCTCTGCAGGAAGCACCGTGGTTTCACCAATCAGAATCGTATTGGGATTTACCTGATTCATATAGCTTCTGAATTCTTCCTCGACCTCGAAGCCGTTTGTGGAGTTTCTGTTGTAGGCGGGCACGTCAAGGCGCCAACCGTCCATATTGTAGGGCTCGTTAAGGAAGTAGAGAAGGGCAGAATTCTGCTTTCTGTAAATATAATCCTTGGTGAAATCGGTTTCAAAGTTTATCTTGAAAACGTTTTCGTTATATACAGTCTGAACGTTTGGCCAATCCTTGTTTTTAAGGGCGTAGTAAAGATCCTTATAGTAGACCTCGGCAGACTGAAACGCACCTTTTTCGGGCCAGAAATTATTTGCGTTGTATTCCTTGCTGTTTCTGCCCGAATAAAGCCATACGCCGTCGGTTATAAACTTCATTCCGTTATCGTGAAGGGTTGAAATAAGCTCGGCAAGCTCGTTGTTGGTGCCGTAATAACGGCTTACGGTGAGGTAATCGTCGGGGCCGTAGCCAACGTTGAAGGTTGCCTCGAATATAGGGTTTGTATAGATGCTCTCAACGCCGAGAGTATCCTTCAAATAGCCGATTTTTGCATAAATTCCGGCAAGGTCGCCGCCGTAGTAATCCTTACCCGTAACGGAGGAAACCATAGGGTATTCGTAACCTGTTCTTGCGGTGCCCCACACGCGTGAAATCGCGCCGGTGTAGGAGCCCTCGCCCGCATCGTTTAAGGTGTCACCGTTAAAAAAAGAATCGGGGAAAATCGAATACCACACGGTGCCCTGCGACCACGTTGGAGTTGAATAGTCGGGGGTGAGAATAAACCAGTTATTTTCGGAATTTGCGGGTATTTTTGCTTCGGTAACGTTTGCGGTGTAATAGATAACGTCTGTGCCCGACGTGATTTCAAAAATGTAAAAGCGTCTTTCAGCGGAGGGTGAAAGGGTTGCGGTGTAGTAATCAAAATAGTTATCGGAGGAGGTAACCGTCATTTTGATTTCGGTGTTTTCCTTGCCTTTATAACTTCTTACCAATGCCGAAACAGAGGTGGCGTTTCCCTTTGCGGTTCTCAATTTAAGGGTTACGCTATCAACCGAGCTTTTGCCCGTTAAATAGCTTTCGGACTGATCGTGAAAAAGGGCGGAAAGATTTATTTTTCCGTAAAATTCATCGTTATAAGAAACGGTGGGAGTGTAGGAGGTAACGTCGTTTCCCAAAAGTCCCCCATAGCTTTTGGTGCCCTCGTAAATTATGGTTTCAAGCTTTTCTCCCGTAGTCATATCGATAGCTCCTTCGTAGCTCCAGGCTTTTCTTGCGTAAGAATAGGTGGGATTGCACGATGCCAGCAACGGTATTAAAAGTGCAACCGCAAGAAAAACAGAAAGAGCTGAAATTATTTTGTTTTTCATCTGGTTTCCTCCGATTATAATTATATATATAATTGTAACATGCGGATTTTTATTTGTCAAGCGTTTTTTATGCCGCTTCAGCTGTGTTACATTTTTTTATGTTTTTTGGCAAAATAATTATGTTTTATATTGTTTTTATATGTTATAATTTATTTAACATCTATTATGTGAGGTAAGATTTTCATGAAAAAAGCAATTACAATTATGCTTGCTCTTTGCTTGCTTGCCGTTGGTTTTTCCTCCTGCACCCAAAGCGAAACAGGCGACGTTTCCCGTTTTTTTGATTTTGCACCGCCTGCGGGCACTCCCGACGATTCCACCGCGGTAACGGTTGAGTCGCTTTCCGCAAAGGGCGAGGTTAGCGGCAGCACCGTTTATTTTGACCCTATGGATATAAGCTTTATGCAGATTACCGGCTTTAAGGATCTTGATTCGAACGGCAGATTTTACCGTCTTGATTATTCAAACCGCAAAACCTACAACTCCTATCTCCAGAGCCTTGCATGGCAGACTGCGGGTGGCAAGATAAGATTCCGCACCGATGCCGCAACCGTTTCTCTTGATATCTGGATCAACAACTACTCCACAGCCCCCAACCTTTCTCTTACCGCAGCCGCAGGCATTGACGTTCATTCGGGAAGCGGAGAGGATCTCAAATGGGTATGGACCCTTGCGCCCGACGACAGCGGAAAAATCAAGCAGACCTTAAATCTTCGCGACCCCGGCGTTATGAAGGATATAATAATTACCCTTCCCGCATTTGCAGGTATAAGAGATATTAAAATAGGTCTTCCCGAAACCGCAAAATTAGGCAACCCCACCCCCAGAACGGTTGACAAGCCTATTGTTTTCTACGGCTCATCTATCACTCACGGCGCCTGCGCCTCAACTCCCTCGAAGTCTTACGTAAACATTCTTTCAACGAAGCTTGATGCCGACGTTATAAATCTCGGCTTCAACGGCAGTGCACACGGCGAGGAGTATATGGCAGAATATATTGCCGATATAGATATGGCGGCATTCGTTATGGACTACGATCACAACTCCGACCTTGCCGAGCTTGCGGCAAACCATTACAAATTCTACAAGATAATTCGCGATGCCAACCCCGACGTTCCGATAATTATGGTTACCAAGAGTGACCGTTGGATAAGCGACAGCGACATTGACGCACAGCGCTGTGCCGTTATCAAGGAGTCTTACGACAAAGCGGTTTCGGAAGGTGACAAAAACGTTTATTTTGTAAACGGAATTTACTCCTACGGCACAAACCAGAGAGATTGGTTTATGGCTGACGGCTGCCACCCCAACGATCTCGGTATGTATTACATGGCCGCAAACATCTATCCCACCTTAAGAGCCGTGCTTGCAGATTACTACAAATAAAACAAAAAATTAAACCCGAAAGCATTTTGCTTTCGGGTTTTTTATTTGGTTTTTCAGGTTAAATGGTGTTTACCGATGCAATTCCGCTCCAATAATTGAATCTGCGGGCAGGCGCAAGTATTTCTTCATTGAGCTCGGGAATTTCGTTTATTTCACCGTTTACAAAGGAGATAAGACGCTCCTTGCAGCTTGTTGTTCTTCTCAAAAGGCCGCCAAGACGAATATCCTGCACCTCGAAGCCGTGAGGCTTGTTTTCAGTAAACCAAAGCTTCTGATATGCGGTGTGGAACGCCTTTATAAGCTCCTCAAGTTTAGAATAATCTTCAACCAAAGCCTTGAGCTTTGCGTTATCCCTTGCATCGTATGCTGCTCTTGTTTCTACGCCAAGAGGTGCCTTTATTGCAAGAAGCTTTGCAAGAATTTCATAGGCTTCAAAGAGATAAGCGTATTTTCCGCTTCTCTGTGCGGCTTCGCCGTAGCGTTTCGCAAGATCCTCGTAATATTCCTTCTCGTCGCCAACGCAGTATTTATCCATAATTCCGGCAAAAATATCGTTATAGAGGAAGATCTTTGAGGAGCTCTTGTAGCTTTCATCTGACATCTTCTTGTCGATTTTATCAAAGAGCATAAAATCATCGTATTCCGCACCGGTTGCCGCCTTGAAATCGGCCTTTACCTTTGAAAGCTCCGCCTCGCCGCAGGAAAGAGCGCCCACGTAAAAGAGGGAGGGCAAAATGTTAAAGCAGGAGCATTCGGCGCCGTTATCGCCCCATACGGTGAAAAAGGTGTTTTCCACGCCGTTATCCTTGCACGCCTTTATTGCAACCTCGGAGGTCTTTATGCTGTAATCGTTATCGGAGGCAAAGGAAGCCCAGGTCCAGAGTCCGCCCGCGAAATAAACCTCTCTTCCGAACATCTTGTTTGCCTTGATGAGGTTATCGTAACGGTTGTAATCGGTTGAATAATAATCCCAATAAACAAATCCGACCTTTTCGGGAACAGCCGCTTTCTTTGCGATATCGGCAATATTGTCAAGATTAAACTGATTTTCCGCATTAAGCGCAAGCTTGCAGAACATGTCGCTCCATATCATCGGCTCAAAGCCGTATTTACAGCATATTTCGCAGACCTTGTGAAGATGCTCGTTCAGAACGTCAAAACGGTCCTTTATACCGTTAAGGCGCTGATATTTTCCGGTGCCTACGCGGTAAGCCTCGTCCATACCGATGTGGATCTTCTTGGTGGTGTAGCACTCTGCGAGGGTGGAAATTATATCCTCAATAAGCTTATAGGTCTTTTCCTCACCGATAAGCATAATATCGTCGCAGTCGATAATATCGCCGTAAACGTTTGTCTGGCGTAAAAGGTTTTCAACGTGAGCAAGAGTCTGAATGCAGGGGATAAATTCAACGCCGTTTTCAAGGCAGAATTTATCTATTTTTTTAAGCTCGTTCTTTGAGTATCTGCCTCTTAAATATCCGAAATAAGGCTGATTGTTTACCTCGTAGGTATCCTCTGTGTAAAGCATAAGGGTATTGTAGCCCGCGCTTTTCATAAGGAGAACGAACTCCTTGATTTTTTCAACGGTCATAACTGCATTGCGGGAGCAGTCAAGCATAATTCCAAGCATTTTATTATTCATTAAGTCGGATCGTAGCCATG
>JAZRNU010000144.1:0-14299 GCA_045648325.1 Eubacteriales bacterium
GGCGGCGGCTTTGGAAACGATCATTTCGGCGGCGGAGGAAGACCCGGAAAGCGCTTTGGAAGCGCCAATTCAAACGGAAGCATAGTCATTTCGGGCGGAACGGTCTATATAGAGGCAAGGGGCGACGGAATTGGTGCGAACGGCACCCTTTCGATATCGGGCGGACATATTACCGTCTGCGGCCCCACAACGGGCGACACGGCAACCCTTGACTTTGACGTAAGCGGCGAAATCACGGGCGGAACCTTTATCGGCACGGGCGCCTCGACGATGATGGCGCAAAGCTTTTCAAGCTCGGTAAACGGACTGATTGCGGGAAAAGTACAAAAAACCGTGGCAGGAACGCAAATCGTGGTTAAGGATAAAGACGGAAACGTTTTGATAGATTACGCCCCCGCGCTTGATTTTGCGGTAATAATTCTGACCACTCCCGAAATGGTTTCGGGCGAAAGCTATACGCTTATTATAGGCAACGAATCGATGACCGTAACGGCACAGTAATAAAAAATCCCCCGCGCGGCGGGGGATTTATATTTTTTTCTTGACGGTGATTTTTTGTTGTGATATAATACGTTTATAAAGGTATTGGAGGAACTGTTATGAAGGAGCATTTTGGCGTAGAATTTAACGAGGATATTCACCTTCCCTTTGAAAATGCCGATTTTTCAGAGCTTGATGAGCTTTATGCAGGCAAAAACGTCTATTACGGAGATTACCATTGCCACGCGGCAACGGGCGGCTCAAGCGACGGCAGATTCAGCCTTGAAAATTGGAAGCTCGGTATGAGTGAGCTTAAAATGGACTTTGCGGGAATTATGGATCACCGCCAGGTAAGGCATCTTTATCTTGACGAATTCGACCCCTCCTGCTTCCTTTACGGAAGCGAGCCTCTTATACTTTTCGGCGACGGAAGCCAGGGGCTTCATTATATAATGATATTCCCAGAAAGAGATTCTCTTGAAAAGGTGCTTTCAAAATTTCCCGACGTCTTTGGCTTTACCGGAAGCCGCGAGGAAGGCCCCTCGTTTGAATACAGAGCCGTAGAAAGAGAAAGATTTTTAACTGTTGTTGAGGCTGTAAAAGAAGAGGGTGGCGTTTTCGTTCATGCTCACCCCAAGCAGGTTCTCCAAAGCGAGGATTTCAAGGATTACTATTTCGGAGAGGGCACGGTGCTTGAAACGGTTTATACCTATTGGTATCCCGGTATTTCAAACGTACACTCAATGTTAAACTACAAGCTCTGGCTTGATATGCTCGATTACGGATACAAGGTCTACACCACCGCCACGAACGACTCGCACGATATGCCCAAAAGCTTTGCCTTAAACGCCGTTTATTCCAATAAAAAATGGGGTCCCGATTTTGTTGAGATATTAAAACGCGGCGAGGTCACTGCCGGATACGTTGCAATAAAAATGTCAGCAGGCAAAACCCCCATGGGTCAGACCGCAAAATATAAGGAGGGAATGAAGCTTTACTTAAAGGTTTCCGATGCCCACTCTGCCCGCTTTGACGTAAAAGACGGTCACCGCATCGAAATCCTTTCCGATAAGGGCGTAATTCACAGCGAGAAGCTTACTATACCCTACGAGATTGCCTTTGAGGTTAAAAAGGACCGCCGCTTCTACCGCGCGGTTGTAATAAGAGAATCCGACGGCGCACTCGTTGCCATTTCAAACCCCATCTGGATAGAAGAATAAAAAATAAAAGCGTTCTGATTTTTCAGAACGCTTTTTTGTTTATTTCAAAATTATTCCCTTATCTGTGGGAGCGGCAATAAAGCAGCAATCATATTTGAGAGAAAGCTCACGCTGGCAGTATGACGCCTTTTCCTTATCGTCAAAAATTGCAAAAACAGAGGAACCTGAGCCGCTCATCATAACCCTTTTTGCCCCAAAGGGAGCAAAGGACGATTTAACGGAGGCAATGGCGGGCATCATATCAATGCAAACAGGCTCGAAAACGTTTTCCATCTTCTGACAAAGCAAATCAAGGTCGCCGCGACAAAGAGCCGAAATTGCTCCTTCGGTATCGGGACGGGAAACGGGACCGAAGCTGTCAAACCTTTTGTAAACCTCTCCTGCCGAAAGACCGCCGTGCGGCTTTACGATAACCACAAAGCAATCGGGCATGGGAGGAAGGTCGGAAAGCTTTTCGCCTATTCCGCCTGCAAGCGAGGTGCCGCCGAAATAGCAAAAGGGAACGTCGGCGCCGATTTTTTTGCAAAGCTCATTTACAGAGGCGTTGTCAAGCGGACAGCCGAAGATCATATTGAGGGCGTAAATAACGCCTGCACCGTTTGCAGATCCACCCGCAAGTCCTGCGGCAACGGGAATTTGCTTCTTTATATTTATGTGCACACCGTAGGTGGCGCCAACCGTTTCGAAAAAGAGCTTTGCCGCTTTGTAGGCGGTGTTTCGCTCGTCACGGGGGACGTAAGGAAGATTTGTGCTAAGATCGATCTTGCTTCCGCCTATCGAAAGGGTGATTTCGTCATAAAGCGAAACGGTCTGCATAATGCTTTTTATTTCGTGGTAGCCGTCGTCGGTAAGACCCAAAACGTCAAGCGTTAAATTGATTTTTGCAGGACAAAGAAGTGATATCTCCTTCAATTAAATCAGAACCCCTTAATGAACTGCTCAAGTCTGAACATTGCGCGTTCAATGTTTTCAATGGAGTTTGCATAGCAGATTCGTGCATAGCCCTCGCCGCATTCGCCAAAGGCGTTTCCGGGAATTATTGCAAGCTTTTGCTCGGAAAGAAGTTTGTCGCAGAATTCATCGGAGGAAAGACCGAATTTGCTGATATCGGGGAAGGCGTAGAAGGCGCCCTTCGGGAGATAGCAATCAATTCCGAGCATATTGAGAGTTTCGCAAAGATAATCTCTGCGGCGCTTGTATTCATCACGCATTTCAATAACGTCGGGAATGCCGTTTTTAAGCGCCTCAAGAGCGGCGTACTGTGCGGCGGTGGGAGCCGACATTATTGCATACTGATGAATTTTAAGCATTGCCTGTAAAATATCGTCGGGCGCAACGGTGTAGCCAAGACGCCAGCCGGTCATAGCAAAAGCCTTTGAGAAGCCCGAAACCAGAACGGTGCGCTCCTTCAATTCGGGAAGGGAAGCAGGTGAGCAGTGAACGCCCTCGTAGGTAAGCTCGGCGTAAAGCTCATCGGATAAAACGATAAGATCGGCATCGTTAATAACGGGCGCAAGCTCTAAGAGTGCTTCCTTTGACATAATTGCGCCGGTGGGGTTGTTGGGGTAAGAAAGAACCAAAAGTCTTGATTTTTCGGTGATTTTCGATTTAAGTGCCTCTGCCGTTAAAGCAAACTCGTTTTCCGCATAGCAGGGAACGGGCACGGGCACCGCACCGAGAAGTGTAACTATTGCCGAGAAGCTTACGAAGCAGGGCTCGGGAATAAGAACCTCGTCGCCGGGATTCAAAACGGCGCGAAGACAAAGGTCTATTGCTTCGGAGCCGCCAACGGTAACAATAACATCGGAAGGGGGATAACAAACGTTAAAGCGGGTAAGCAAGTATTTGCTTATTTCTTCGCGAAGCTCGGGCATACCGATGTTTGAGGTGTAGTGGGTGTGTCCGTTTCCGATAGAGCGCATACCCGCCTTGATAATGTGCATGGGGGTAATGAAATCGGGCTCGCCTATACCGAGTGAAATGCAATCGTCGGTATTGGCGGAAATGTCAAAAAACCTTCTGATGCTCGAGGGCTTTAATTTTGCCGCGGTGTCTGAAATTCTGCTTCTTTTTTCCATAAAATTCACCTTACTTACAATTTGATGTTTTCCGCTTTTCTTTTTGTAAAGGCGGTAACGTATTTGAATCCGAGCTCCTTTAAAAGCTCTGTTGTTTCTTTAATTCCAAAGCCTACGTGATGGGGAAAGTGCGCGTCGCTTCCAACGGTAATGAATTCGCCGCCAAGCTCCAGAAAGCGCTTGAGAATGTAGGCGGGAGGCATTGTTTCCTGCATTTTATCGCGTAACCCCGAGGTGTTTGCTTCAATGCCCTTGCCGCGGGAGATAAGAGCCTTTAAAACCTCGTCGGTTTCCTCAAGGTAATCGGCAATGGTAAAATCGTAGCCCTGACGCTTTCCGTAACGGAAGGGGTAGGTTAAATGCCCCATAATATCGAAGTCAGCTTTTTTGGCGTAGTCAAGAAGCCCCTCGAAATAGATTGAGTAAAGATTTTTAACGTCATAGTTTTTATAATCTGCCTCCGAAAAGTCGGGGTAGCCAGGCATACAGTGGTAAGAGCCTATAACGAAATCGTAATCGGGAAAGGAAAGTATCTCCTTTGAAAGCTCGGGAAACTCCGTTTGCTGACCCATTTCAACGCCGATCTTAACGGGAATATCAATTCCTGCCGCAGCGGCGGTGTAATCGTTATAGCACTCAATGGGTAAGTAGGGAAACTGCTCCATTAAATTCAAATCGCAATGGTCGCAAATTGCAATCTCGGAAAGTCCCGCTTCCTTTGCGGCCTTTATCATTTCTCTCGTGTCGGACTCGCCGTCCATCGAGAGGTGGGTATGCATGTGGTAATCTGCAAAAAACATTGATGTTCCTCTTTGAAAATAGTTTTACTTATATATTTTACAGTATAATATATAAGATTTCAAGTAAAATTAGCATAATAACGTAAAAAATATTATAAATGACTTTACAAAACCGAAAAAATGTAGTATAATAATGCGGTATCGCTTTAGCAAACTAAAGTGAAAAAGAAAGGAAAAAGAAAAATGAAAAAGTTTTTATCAGTTGTATTAGCTGCTGTAATGGCAGTTATGGTAATGGCAGGCTTTGCATCTTGCGGCGGCGAGAAGAAAAGTGACTGGGAAAAAATTCAGGAGAAGGGCTACTTCTACTGCGGCATCACCGTTTACGCTCCCATGAACTACTACACCGACGAAGGCGACCTTATCGGCTTTGATACCGAATTTGCAGAAGCAGTTGCAGCATACCTCGGCGTTGAGGTTAAGTTTGCAACCATCAAATGGGGTCAGAAATATCTTGAGTTAGACAGCGGCGCTATCGACGCTATCTGGAACGGCTTTACCTACGGCGACGAGAACGGCGTTTCCCGTGCAGAATACGTTGACTTCACCTATTCTTATCTTGAGAACCGTCAGGTTATCGTTACCAAGGCAGATAAGTTAAGCACCTACAACACCAAAGAGGCATTTGCAGGTCTTAAGGCAGCAGCAGAGGGCGGAAGCTCGGGCGAAGCGGTTGCAAAAGAGCTTGCAGGCGCAGAAAACCTTGTAACTCCCTTCGACGCACAGAGCGCAGCTCTTCTTGAAGTAAAGAGCGGCAGAGCTGAATTTGCAGTTATCGACTATCAGATGGCAAAGGCAATGGTTGGCACCGGCGACTACACCGATCTTTCAATCAACACCGCATACGAGCCCGAATCAGAGGTTTATGCAATCGGTTGCCGCAAGGGAAGCGACTTCACCGCAAAAATAAACGAGGCTATCAAGGTTCTTTCCGAAAACGGCACTCTTGCAACCATCGCAGCAAAATACGGTCTTACAAACGACCTTATCGCTAACATAGGCAGTGACAAATAATGAGCTTTTGGGACATAACTAAGCTTCTTTGCGAGGGCTTTTTACAATCCTGTCTTCTCTTTGCGTTAACTCTTCTTTTCTCTCTCCCGCTCGGGCTTGTAATATCCTTTGGCTCAATGTCAAAATTCAAGCCCCTTGCATGGCTTTGCCGCACGGTAGTGTGGGTCATTCGCGGAACACCTCTTATGCTTCAGCTTTTCGTGGTGTTCTACGTTCCCGGAATGCTTTTTGACATTCAGCTCTTCGGCGGCATAAACGGCAGATTTGAGGCGGCGCTTCTTGCGTTTGTAATCAACTACGCCTGCTATTTCTCCGAAATTTACCGCGGCGGAATTGAGAGCATCCCCAAGGGTCAGTATGAGGCTGCACAGGTTCTCGGAATGACGCAGAAGGAAACCTTCTTTAACGTAATACTTATGCAGGTTGTAAAAAGAATAATGGCACCTATGGGTAACGAGATAATCACCCTCGTTAAGGATACCTCCCTTGCAAGAGTTATCGGCGTTGCCGAAATATTCTTCGTAACCGAAATGCGACTCATTTCAAAGGGTCTTATCTGGCCGCTTTTCTTCATAGGGGTATTTTTCTTGATTTTCGTAGGCGTGCTTACCGTGCTCCTTCGCTATTTCGAGAAAAAGCTTTCCTATTATAAGATATGAGGTGATACTATGGCATTTTTGGAAATTAAAAATCTCAAAAAGAGCTTTGGGAAAACCTCTGTTTTGCACGGCATAGATTTTTCAATGGAAAAGGGCGAGGTAGTAGCGGTCATCGGCTCATCGGGCGGCGGTAAAACCACCTTTTTGCGTTGCCTTAACTTTCTTGAAAGGGCAAACGAGGGCACGATAACCATTGAAAACGCCTTTCATTTCGACGCATCAAAGAGCTATACCCCCGCTGAAATAAGAGAGATGACTTTAAAGCTCGGTCTTGTTTTTCAGCAGTTTAACCTTTTTCCGCAGTATAATGCCCTTGAAAACGTTTATATTCCGCTTCAGCTTCGCTCAAAGGAAAAAATCAAAAAGAAGATTCCCTTTGGAAAAAAGAGGCGCGAGGCAATAAAGGCAACGGCGGCTGAAAATAAGGAAAAGGCCTACAAGCTTCTTTCGGACGTTGGCCTTTTGGAAAAAGTAAAAAACTACCCCTGCGAGCTTTCGGGCGGCCAGCAGCAGCGCGTTGCAATCGCAAGAGCACTTGCAGAGGAACCGGCAATTCTTTGCTTCGACGAACCCACCAGCGCACTTGTCCCCGAGCTTACCGGGGAGGTGCTCAAGGTTATCAAGGAGCTTAAAAACGAGGGCAAAACGATGATCGTTGTAACCCACGAAATGGAGTTTGCAAAAAACGTTGCCGATAAGGTGGTCTTTTTTGCCGACGGAATTATAGAAGAGGTTGGAACACCCGAAGAAATCTTTTACTCACCGAAATCACCGAAAACCGCGGCGTTTTTGAGAATCGGCGAAGAAAAAATTTAAAAAATAAATTACCCTTAAAAAGGAAGAGGACGATAAGCATTTTGCTTTTCGTCCTCTTTTCGCGGCGATTTATATATTAAATTTACTATTGAAAAATTGCGAAAAATATGTTAAAATATCTTGCACTATGTAAGAAAGGAAGCCGTTATGACTCAAATAGAAGAGCAAATCCAATTGATGGATCAAAGAATAAAGGAAAACAGCGTTGCCTTTAAATGCTTTATTATATTTTTAACTCTTTCATTTTTGGTCGCCACACCCATAGCAATGGCGGTTACGGGAGTAAAGGGTGCGCTTTTCTGGAATAATCTTTTAGAAATTTTTACGGGTCCTTCAAAGCTTGTAACCGACTATTTTTCACTCGGCTGCCTTGCTTCAACCCTTTTTAACGCGGCAATCTGCGGTCTTGCCTGCACGGTAATAATTCTTATCACCCGCTCTCGTGCAAACAGCACCACCTTTGCGGCGTATATTCTCGTAATTGCGCATTGCTTTTACGGCTTGAATTTTGTGAATATGTGGCCCCCTTTTATAGGAGTGCTTGTATACTGCAAGATCAAAAGGATTTCTATTCGCGAAAACCTTGATATTGCAATGTTTTCAACGGCGCTTGCCCCCTTTATAAGCGACTTTTTGTTCTTCTATCCTCCGGGCAGCGCTCTTAAAATAGGTGAATTCAGCGTTATTGGCATAATTTTATCCATTGCCTTTGGAATTGTTGCAGGCTTTTTGGTACCCGCCCTTTTGCCGGGTATGTCGAAAATGCACCGCGGCTACAATATGTATAAAGCAGGTCTTGCAATAGGCATTCTTGGCATTTTCATCTATTGCTTTTTGTATAAGACGTTTGGCATTGCCCCGCACGACACCTCGGTTGACGTAAATTCAAGCCTTGAAACGTTTGGAAATCTCTATTATATTTTCATGGACGTATTCTTTGCGGTGATTTTTCTTGTAGCGCTTGTGCTTGGATATTTCCTTAACGGAAAAAGCTTTAAAAACTACCGCAAGCTCACCTCATGCTCGGGCTACGGTCTTGATTTTGCCGATAAATTCGGAATGCCGCTTTGCTTAATTAACTTCGGCGTTTACGGATTTTGCATTCTTGCCTATCTTAACGTTATATTCTGGCTTCCCACGGTGCTGCCGTTTTTACCCGAGGGAGTTGGCTTTACCGGCGCCACCGTTGGCGTTACCTTTGCCGCCCTTACCTTTTCGGCAGACGGTCAGCATCCCAAAAACGTTGGCCCCGTTGCACTCGGATACAGCTTGCTTTTCCTGCTTGTTTGCGGCGTAAGCTTGCTTGTAGGCACAGAGGTTCCGTGGACACTTGCAACACAGGCCTACATAAACGGTCTTGCCTTCGCAACGGGACTTTGTCCCATAGCGGGAAGCTACGGCTTTAAATACGGCGTTATTTCGGGCGTTGTAAGCGCAATAATATGCACCTCAACTGCGGCAATGCACGGCGGCTTCGTTCTTTACAACGGAGGCTTCAATGCAGGTCTTGCGGCAATCATTCTCATTCCCATATTTGATTTTTACAATATCACTCCCCAAAAGACCGATGACGATGAAATTTTCCCCATAGAGGGCAAAAAGAAACTGAATTGATTTCAAATAATAAAAAATCCACCTGAAAAGGTGGATTTTTTGTTTTTGAATTCTTATATTATAATGTATTATAGCATATCGAAATTTGAAAATCAATGTCAAAAAAATGCAAATTGCCGTTATTTTAAGCTATTTACCACTGAAACTACGGGGTAAAGCCCACTTACGGGATCCTTTTTCGAGTAATCAAAGAGATAGCTTTTGCCAAAAAAGCTTCTTATTCCGTAGCCGGTGTAGCCGCTTGCTTCCATAAGCCCGTAAACGGCGGCGTCGCTGTTTTTAAAGGGCTTTGCAAGGGTAAGATGACCCTTTAACAAGTCGGGCGGAATTTCCGATTTTTCCGACGAAAAATAATCAAAAAGAACCAAATCTGACATCAAAAGCTGCTCTTTTTCGTCAAGAAACGGCAAAGCAAAGCTATAAAGAAGATCATAAGCCCTTCTTTTTGAAACTGCCGCAAAAAGAGTGCCGTTAAGGTAACACCACGCGGAAAAATCGTTGAAAAAGTCATAGGGCGAAGGGAATTTTTCAATAACAAGATCGAGCGAGCGCACAAATCCGCCCGAATTGTAATAGCGCTCCGTAACCGCCTCAATGCGCTTTAACTCCGCGATATCGTCATAGGAAAGCCAGGCGTTTTTCAAAATCTCATAGGGTGGATTTTCCGAAAAGACCATAAGGTATTCCTTTTCGCTTTCGCAAAGGGGAGCGCCGAAAAGCCTTTTTAAAAATCCGAGCTGAAGCTGATGCGATTTTAAAGAATAAACGCCGTTAAAGGAGCTTTTGAAGGAGCCAATATCCTCAAACGGAAGCCCTGCAATAAGGTCGGTGTGAACGTTTATATTTTTAAATTTGAGTATTTCAAAAAGGTTTTTGAAAACCGCCTCGTTTTTAACTGTCCTTGCGCTTGCCGTTAAGGTTTTTTCGTTTAAAGACTGTATTCCTGCCTCGATCTGAATGCGCCCCTTTTTAAGAGAGGATAAAACAAAAAGGGTTTCGCCGTCAAAAAGGTCGGCACCCACCTCGAAATGAAAGCAGGTAACGGCATCATCGGGAAGGGAAGCTATCTTTTTGAAAATTTCAAGGGCGCGCTTTTTGTTTGCGTTAAAGGTGCGGTCAATAAATTTTACAAGCGGAACCTTTTCGGAAACGAAAAGGTCAATATCGTCAAAAACTCTTTCAAGCGGCAAATATCTCACGGGGGTAGAGTCGCCGCCCGAAAGGCAGTAGGCGCAGGAAAAGGGGCAGCCTCTTGAGCTTTCATAATAAACTATTCTGTTTTTAAAAAGCGAAAGGCTTTCCTTGGTGTAAATCTTTGGAAATTCATTTCCCGAAATAAGGCGTGAGGCGGAAATTCTTTTGGGCAAATCCGTGTGGGTGAAGATCTCGCCGCTTTTAACAAGCTCCAAAAAGCAAAGCTCGCCCTCACCCTCGATTATATAGTCGCAGCTGTTTTTTGCTTTATCAAGCTGCGAGGTGCCAAACGAAACCTCGGGTCCGCCCAGAATAACGGTGGTATCAGGCAAAACGGCAAGAATATCGGGAATAAGCCTTTTAACCGTTTCCACGTTCCATATATAAACCGAAAAGCAAACGGCATCGGGCTTCTTTGCTAAAATATCGTATAAAATATTTCCGTAAACGTCGTTTACGGTGTATTCCTTAATAGAAACGTCAATGCCGCTACCCGTGAAATTATCATCAAAATAGCGCTTGATGGAATAAACCGCGGGATTTGAGTGGATAAACTGCGAGTTTACGGCACAAAGAAGGATATTTTTCATTTTCAAAGCCTCCATAACTAAAGTATAGCACAAAAAAGCTTTTAAAACAACGGGTTGCGAAGAAAAAACAAAGGTGGTATAATATAAAGGTAAGGACGTGAGCGAATGAAAATTATTTTGGCATCTAAATCCCCGAGAAGAAAAGAGCTTATAGCACACCTTGGCATTCCCTTTGAGATAATCACCGCAGAGGCATCTGAAGAGGTGGAGAAGTTAACACCAAAAAAGGCTGTAATGGAAATTTCCAAAAGAAAGGCTTTGGCGGTGGCGGAAATATATTCCTTGAAGGAAGAAGAAATAATTATGGGCGCCGACACTGTGGTAGCCCTTGATAACGTGATTTTGGGTAAGCCCAAAAGCAGAGCCGACGCCTTTGAAACCCTTTCCTTTCTTTCGGGCAAAACCCACGAGGTATATACGGGAGTGACGCTTGTTTATTTAAAGGAAGGCAAAAAATGCAAGAAAAGCTTTTACGAAAAAACAAAGGTAACCTTTGCGCCCCTTACTGCCGACGAGATAAACCGATATCTTGATATAAACGAGTATTCCGACAAAGCGGGGAGCTACGCAATTCAGGGGGTATTTTCGGCACACGTTACGGGAATAAAGGGTGACTACAACAACGTTGTTGGGCTTCCCGTTGCAAGAATTTACAACGAGCTTAAAGCGCTTTGAAAAATGCAAAAAATTGCTTTATTGCAACAAATTGCTGTGTTTGGGAAAAAGGCTTGTAAAACCGAAGATAAATTGATATAATTATAACGAAAAAATTTTAAAAGGGGATAAACCCGATGATAGAAATCAAAAATTTGCATGAAATATTAAAAAATCCCGGCAGAGATTATTATCCTATCGTTATGTGGTTCTGGAACGATACCATAACGGAATCGGAAATTAAGCGTCAGCTTGCGGAATTTAAGGAAAAGAAGATATACGAATTTTTCATTCACCCTCTTTGGGGTCTTGACCTTCGCTATCTCTCGAAAAGATTTTTCGAGCTAATAGGTGTTGCAATAGACTACGCCCGCGAAAACGGTCTTACCTTCTGGATATACGATGAATATAACTGGCCCTCGGGCACTGCGGGCGGCACTCTTATAAAGAAGCACCCGTGGACGAAGGCCTCCTATCTTTCCTACGATAAGATCGAGGTAAAAAGCGGCGAAACGGTTGAGAAAAGCTATGAATGGCCTGTTATCGAGGGATTTTTCGCAGAAAACGGAAAAACACCCAAAAAGGCAGTCCGCTTCAAGAAAAACAAAAACTCCTTTTCGTGGAAAAACGAAACGGGTAAGGACGGTGTCCTTACCGTTATCTACCGTCAGCGCCACAGGGGAATGACCACCACGGCCTACGGCGCAAAATATTCAAACGAGGAAACGGGCTACCTTGACCTTATGAGCGGCAAGGCAGTTGACCTTTTCCTTAAATCCACCCACGAAAAATATAAGGAGCATTTTTCAAAGGATTTCGGAAAGACCCTTCGCGGCGTATTTACCGACGAGCCCTCCTTCTCCATCTTCGTTGACACCAAGGACGGCGTTGTTGCCTACACCGACGAATTTTTCAAGGAATTCAAGGCACTTAAGGGCTACGATGCGAAAAAACAGCTCTGGAAGATGTTTGAATCGCCCGAAAACAAGGCGTGCTCCGCATTTAAAAAGGATTGGTACGAAACTCTTTCGCATCTTTTTGAAAAGAATTTTTCCGTAAGATACAAAAAGTGGTGTGAAGAAAACGGGCTTCTTTTAACAGGCCACCTCATCTGCGAGGAGGTCCTTGCAATGCACACCTATGAAAACGGCTATTTCTACGATATTTTAAAGCACTTTGACCGCCCCGGAATGGATACCATTCTTTCCAAGCTCACCGTTGACGGAGAGGGCTTTAACATAGCAGGCTACCTCGCAGGCGGCGTTGGCAAGTTTGCCAAAAAGGAGCGCGTTCTTTGCGAGGCATATTCCGGCTCGGGCTGGGATTGCTCCTTGTCGGATATGAAAAGGGTTGCAAACCGCCTTATGATCCAGGGTGTAAACTATCTTATGTATATGGGCGCTTACTATTCGATGCGCGGCATGAGAAAGGTGCTTCCCGGCGGATACGCCCCCACTCACAACGGCATAAGCCCCCAGTTTGAATATTACACCGAGCAAAACGACTATCTTGCACGAATTCAGGAGATCTCCGCAAAAACGGTAGGCGACGCAAAGATTCTTATGCTTCACCCCGTAACGAGCTGTATGGCAAATGCGGATCCTCACTATATCTACAACGGAAATATGGTGCATAAGGATTATTACAGCGTTGGCACCCACGTAAAGGAGGACGCAACCCTTTGCGGAATTGCAAATGCCCTTCAGGAGATGAACCGAAGCTTTAACGTGGGCTTTGAAACGGCACTTGACGGCGCAAAAATCGAAAACGGCAGATTCGTTGTCGCAGGAAGCGAATACGAGGTTGTAATTTTGCCGTCGGTCACCGCGGTAAAGGCAAACACCGCAAAGCTTCTTTCGCAGTTTGCAGCAGAAGGCGGCGTTGTTATAATAGTAAACAGCGAAGCGGTTTACGATATTGAAAACAAAAACAAAAAACTCTTTTACGCTCCCAAGGAGGCAAGAGAAGCCCTTTTTGAGCAGAATTCCGAAAGCGGAAGTGAAAACCGCGTAAGCCGTGTTTTCATAAACAAAAACGTGGTAACGTTAATTACCAACGAGGTTATTGAAAAATACAGAAAGAGCCTTATGTCATCGCTCGATACGGTATTTGAAAGCTTTGATATAACCGAGGATTACACCGTAAAGGGCTACAAGATCTATTCGGGTAAGAGAAAGGCCGAAAATGCAAGTCTCGTTCTTATGATAAACGACCTTTTCGAGGAAAACACCGCCACCTTTACCTTAAACGAGGGTGACGCCGCGGCAATAATCGATATGCAGAGCCTTAAGCTTAAAGGCACCGTTAAAAACGGCGAGAGCTTAACCTTTAACCTCGGCGGCGTTTCATCTGCATTGGCAGTAATCGGCAACGAAGCCGACCTGCTTGCTTTGACTTCAAATCTTGAAATGGAAAACGAAAGAGATATTTCGGCGCTTAAAGCTTTGACTCTACCGGTAGAAGCAAAGCTTCCCTACAACTTAAAGAGATTTTTCTACCGCGTTTCTAAAATTGATAAAACAGATGAGCTTTTAAAGCTTTCCTATAGCGAGCTTGAAAAGCTTCTTTCGAAAAACGCCGACGGATATTTAAAACCCATGGGCGAGCTTGGACATTGGAGCGACTTTGCGGCGGCAGATCAGCGTCTTTATCCGCTTCTTGATTTCGGAAAGCCGTTTGTGGCATATTCCGAGTTTGAAATAACAGAGCTTCCCAAAAAGGCACAGATTCTTTACGAAAGACTTTTTGAAACAAAGGTAATAATAAACGGCACCCTTGTAAAGAATGCCAAAAAGTCAAAGATATTCAATCCCGACGATTACAAAAAAGACGTAACCTCGCTTCTCAAAACGGGCAAAAACACAATAATTCTCATTGGCAAATGCGTAAATTGGGGTTATTTCCACACCATTCCCTTTACCGCGCTTATGGGCGACTTTACCCTTGAGAACGGCAAAATAGCGGCTTCCAAAAAGCTTGGCGCAGGCGATATCACCGAGATGGGCTACCCGAATTTTGCGGGCATTTACGAGTATAACGGCGTAATTACCGGCACGGCACCCGCGGTTATCGAGGTTTCCTCGCACGATGCCGTTACCGTTTACTTAAACGGCAAAAAGCTTGCCGATTTCGTTCACGCTCCCAGACGCATCGACCTCACTCCCTACCTCAAAAAGGGAA
>JAZRNU010000145.1:0-5351 GCA_045648325.1 Eubacteriales bacterium
CCCTCTCCGAGGCGTTTAACGGCGAGGACCTAAACGTTCTTATCGGCTCTGTGCCCTTTAAGGACGATAAGGCCTCCGAAAAGGTAAAATTAAACGTTCTCTCAATACTTTTTGAAAAATACGGCGTAACTGAGGAAGACTTCGTTTCGGCAGAGCTTACCATGGTGCCTGCCCAGAAATGCTGTGATATCGGCTTTGACAAGGCACTTTTGGGCGGCTACGGCCACGATGACCGTTCAAACTCCTTTGCGGCACTCCGCGCACTCCTTGATATAAAGGAAACCCCCGAGAAAACCGCGGTTGTAATTCTTACCGATAAGGAAGAGATCGGCTCCACCGGTAACACGGGTCTTCAGGCGGCTTATTTTGAGAATTTCATCAAATCCATCTGCCGCGCACACGGTAAGGACGAGGTTATCTGCTTTAAAAACACCAAATGCCTTTCGGCAGACGTTGCGGTTGTGCTTGATCCCAACTTCCCCGAGGTAGTTGAGGCGGCAAACTGCGGAAAGCTCCACTACGGCGGCGTTATGGCAAAATACACCGGCGCAAGAGGCAAGTCCGATACCTCCGATGCATCTGCTGAAACCGTTGCCTATTTCAGAAGAATTTTCGATGAAAATAACGTAAGCTGGCAGACGGGTGAGCTCGGAAAGACCGATATGGGCGGCGGCGGTACCGTTGCACAGTATCTTGCACACCTCGATATCGACGTTGTTGATTTCGGCGTTGGCGTTCTTTCAATGCACGCACCCTTTGAGGTTATTTCAAAGGCAGACCTTTATATGACCTACAAGGCATTTGAAGCGTTTTATAAAAACTGATTAAAAAACCCCGTGTTTTAAACGCGGGGTTTTTTGTTGCCTTGTGCAAGCCTTGCCCGTTACCCCGTTATGGTAAAATTAAAATGTAAAAATACCTTTAAACTTTTGAAAGGGGTGAGCAGAGTGGTGCATTTGGAAACAGAAGAACAGTTTCAGCAAAACAAAAATCCCCGCCCTTAAGGCGGGGATTTCAAATTATTTATGATCGTTCTTTCTGATTTCGGCTCTTTTTATCTTGCCCGATATAGTCTTGGGAAGCTCGGTTACGAACTCAACTATTCTGGGGTATTTGTAGGGCGCGGTGGTGCGCTTAACGTGATCCTGAAGCTCCTTTTTAAGCTCCTCGGAGGGGGTGTAGCCCTTGGCAAGAATTATAGTTGCCTTAACTATCTGACCTCTTACGGGGTCGGGGACCGCGGTGATCGCCGTTTCCAGAACGGCGGGGTGCTCAAGAAGCGCCGATTCAACCTCAAAGGGACCTATGCGGTAGCCCGATGATTTAATAACGTCATCGGTTCTGCCTACAAACCAGAAGTATCCTTCTTCATCAAACCAGGCAACGTCGCCGGTGTGATAGTAGCCGTCGTACATAACGGAGGAGGTCTTGTCCTCATCGTTTGCATAGCCCGTGAAAAGTCCGTAGGGGTGGCGCTCCGTCATATCAATACAGATTTCGCCTTCCTCACCAACCTCGCAGGGGTCGCCCTTATCGTTTAACAAAATGGTGTTAAAGTGGGGAGCAGGCTTGCCCATTGAGCCGGGCTTGGGCTCTATCCAGGGGAAGGTTGCCGCCAAAACGGCGGTTTCGGTCTGACCGCAGCCCTCGCGAAGCTCAAGGCCCGTCATAGTTTTCCATTGCTTGAAAACCTCGGCGTTAAGCGGCTCACCTGCAATGTAGGTGGCGCGAAGAGAGGAAAGGTCAATGCCCGTAAGGTCCTCCTTGATAAGGAAACGGAATACGGTGGGCGGTGCGCAGAAGGTGGTTATCTTGTGCTTTTCAATCATCTTTGCCATTTCAACGGGCAAGAAGCGGGTATCGAAATCGTAAACGAAAACCGATGCGCCGCAAATCCACTGACCGAAGATCTTTCCCCACGAGCATTTTGCCCAGCCTGTTTCGGCAAGGGAAAAATGAAGGTCGGTTTCCTTGAGGTTTTGCCAGAAGCCCGCCGTGAGAATGTGGCCAAGCGGATAGAAGAAGTTGTGGGTAACCATTTTGGGCATTCCCGTTGTGCCGGAGGTGAAATAGATTATCATATTGCCGTTTTGGTCTATTTCGCGGCGTGAGAATTCCTCCGATGCCTTTTCAATGCATTCGTCGAAATCAATTCTGTTTTCGGCCTTGCCGTCAACGGTTGCTAAAATTACGGGGTGATCGAATTCCTTTTCGGCGTCGATAAACGATTGCTCGATCTCGCCGTCGGTAACGTAAACAACCATTTTTGCGTTTGAGCTGTTTACACGGTAAACGATATCCTTTTTGGTAAGCTGATGGGTTGCGGGAATAAGGGTGGCGCCGAGTCTGCAAAGCGCGGGAACGATATACCAATACTGATAGCGGCGCTTTACGATAACAAGCACTCTGTCGCCTTCCTTTATGCCAAGCGACTCAAAGGCGTTTGCGGCCTTTTTTGACAGTCGTGAAATATCACCAAATGAAAAGGTTTTGGTAATATCCTTATCGTTTGCCCAGACGAGCGCGCGCTGGTCGGGCGATTCCTTTGCGTAAACGTCAACGACGTCGTAGGCAAAGTTGAAGTTGTCGGGTGCGGTTATTTTGAAATTTTTGCGAAAATCCTCGTAGCTTTTAAAATTTTCATTGCAAAAACGGGATAAAAGTCTCATAAATTACAATTCCTTAATTTTATATTACTATGACCAAAATTCTCGCATCGCTTTCATTCGCCGCCTTCATGGCGTGAGGATAAGACGAGTCGAAATAAAGGCTGTCGCCCTCATTCAAAACCATCTCCTTGCCGTCGATGCAGATTTTGTAGCTGCCCTCGAGGCAATAGTGGTATTCTTGGCCCTTGTGGCAGTCAAAATGATATTCTGCCTTGCGCTTTTCACCGGGTATGGTGACCAAAAGGGGCTCTATCTTTCTGTCGGCAAAATGGCTTGCGAGGTTCTGATAATGATACGCGTCGTTTCTGTCAACCGCGAGTCCTCTGCTTTTGCGGACTACGGAGAAGTTTTTGAGCTTGGGCGTATCTCCTGTAAGAAGCTCGGTCATAGAAACGTGAAGCTCGTTACAGATGTTGTATAAAAGGCTCACCGGTATATCTTTTTCTCCGCTTTCATAAGCGAGATATTCTTCGGGAGCCATTCCCACTCGCACAGACAGTTCGTTTGCAGAAATATCTGAAAGCTCTCTTATGGTTTTCATTCTCTCTGCAATTTCAATATTCTTAACAGACATATCTTAAAGCTCCTTTCGGATTGTAAGTAACTTGATTATTCGGCGTAGTTGTAGCCGATCTCGAAAGCCTTGTTGTTTCTTTCGGTAATTTCGGGAAGGTTTTTCTTGTTGTTCTTTTCCAAAGCCTTCAAAACGGTTTCCTTGGGAAGGAAGGGATATTCCTTGCAGATCTTACCGAGCATGATGATATTTGCAAGTCCTTTGAGCCCGTTTTCGTTTGCAAGGCTCGTTGCGGGAATGTAGTAAACGTTTATATCGGTTCTCTCGGATTTTGAGGAAACGAGAGAGCTGTCGATAAAAGTAGATCCGCCTGCTACGGTTGAGTTATCGAATTTGTCAAAGGAGGGCTGATTCATAACAACGAGGCAGGAGGGGGTAAGAACCTGAGGAGAGCCGATTTCTTCATCGGAAACGGTAACGGAACAGTTGCAGGTACCGCCTCTCATTTCGGGGCCGTAGGAGGGGAGCCATGAAAGCTCCTTATCCTCTAAAAGGCCTGCAACGGCAATAGCTTTTCCAAGGAAAAGAATGCCCTGACCGCCAAAGCCTGCAAGTAAGAAAGTATGAGTAGTGTTATTCATTTTACTTTACCTCCTTATTCCTTATCCTTGTAGCAACCCAAGGGATAATAGGTTTCCATATTTTCCTTAAGCCACTTTATAGAGTCCTTGGGAGTCATGCCCCAGTTGGTGGGACAGGTCGAAAGAACCTCAACGAAGGAAAGACCCTTGCCTGCCTTCTGGGTTTCAAAAGCTTTTCTTATAGCCTTTTTGGCGTTGTTGATGCCGGGAACGCCGTCGATGGCAACGCGCTCTGCGTAGGCAACGCCGTCGAGGGTGGCAAGCATCTCGCAAACTCTGATGGGATAACCCTGAGTAGCGACGTTTCTTCCGTAGGGAGAGGTCTGGGTGACCTGACCGGGAAGGGTAGTGGGAGCCATCTGACCGCCGGTCATACCGTAGATGGCGTTATTGATGAATATAATGGTGATGTTCTCGCCTCTTGTGCCGACGTGAACGGTCTCGTTGGTGCCGATTGCGGCAAGGTCGCCGTCGCCCTGATAGGTGAATACGAAGCGATCGGGTCTTGCTCTCTTGACACCGGTTGCAACTGCGGGTGCTCTGCCGTGAGGAGCCTGAATAACGTCGCAGTTAAAATAATCGTATGCGAAAACGGAGCAGCCTACGGGTGCAACACCCACGGTTTCTCCCTCAATGCCCATTTCGTCAAGAACCTCGGCAACAAGACGGTGAACGATACCGTGAGTACAGCCGGGGCAGTAGTGAAGGGGCTTATCTGTAAGCGCGTGAGGCTTTTTGAATACAATAGCCATTATTTGTTACCTCCGTTAAGTCTTACTATCTCGTTGAAGACCTCGTCGGTGGTGGGAACCATACCGCCGGTGCGGCCGAAAAATTCAACGGGTGCTTTGAATTCGGCGGCAAGCTTTACGTCCTCTACCATCTGGCCCATTGAAAGCTCAACGGTGAGGAATGCCTTAACCTTGTCTGCCTTTTCTTTTATCGCGTCGGTGGGGAAGGGCCAAAGGGTAATGGGGCGGATAAGACCGGCCTTAATGCCTGCGGCTCTTGCGTTTCTTACGGCACTCTTTGCAATACGTGCCGCAATGCCGTATGCTACGACGATAACGTCGGCATCCTCGGTCATAAAGTTTTCAACGCGGGTTTCGTTTTTCTTGATTTCCTCGTATTTTGCAAATCTTTCCTTAACGATTCTTTCAAGCTCATCGGGCTGAATGTAAAGAGAGTTTACAATGTTGTGAGGTCTTTTGTTCTCGTGACCGTTTGTAGCCCAGGTCTTTTCGGGAGCGGTAATCTCCTTGTCCTCGAAAACAACGGGTTCCATCATCTGACCGAGAGCACCGTCGCCAAGTATCATTGCGGGCATACGGTATTTATCGGAAAGATCAAAGGCGTCGGTAACGAGAGTTACCATCTCCTGGACGGAAGCGGGAGCGAAAACGAGCATGTGTGCGTCACCGTGACCGGGAGAACGGGTTGCCTGGAAATAGTCTGCCTGTGAGGGCTGAATGCCGCCGAGACCGGGGCCGCCTCTCTGGATGTTGAGGATTACGCAGGGAAGGTCAG
>JAZRNU010000146.1:0-2629 GCA_045648325.1 Eubacteriales bacterium
GAGAGGGAAAGCTCGTTTAAGTTTCTTACAATGGTACCGATTCCTATAATAGATTTTGTGTAAAATTCACTGTGGAGAGTATCAACAATGGATCTTGCAAGCTTTTCAAGGTCCTCGGGCTCTGTGCCGACCTTTACTTCCTTTACCAAAGCAATATCCGTTTCATTTATACTGATAATGAAATCCTTTGTTTTATCGGGGAAGATGCTTTGCAAAACGTCGTAGGCGGAAACCTCACTTTTATCCATAAGACGGATAATGAGCACGCAACGCTCGATCTCAACGGCGAAATGAAGCTCTCTTGCCTTTAAAGTGATCTCACCGGGCAAAATGTTGTCAAGCAAAATGTTTTTAACAAAATTTGAACGGTCAAATCTTTCGTCGGAAAATTCCTTGACCGAGCCGAGTGAAATAGAGAGGAGACCTGCAATTTCAGAAGCGGTCTGATCCTCACCTTCAACAAATATTGCATAATCGGGTCTTATGGTAATGCCGATTACCTTGTAGGTATATCCCTCGAAAACAGGCTGCTCCATACCGTAAGAAAGCTCTTCAATAATACCTGGACGGCGATCTCCGATTAAAGAAAGCTCGGTGCAAGCAATGATGGTATCGTTTTCGTCAAGAACACCGATAACTCTGTCAACCGCATTTTTAAATTGAAAAACTATTGATTGGAACAATCTGCTGGACATAAAAATTTTTCCTTTCAGACCCATGTCTTTTTGTTGAAAATTAACAATACTATTATACAATCTAATGCCGAATTTTGCAAGTATTATTTTAAAATTTGCTGTTAAAATGTCAAAAAATTGTTTAAATTGTACAAAATGGAAATTTCTGTAACGTCAGTTAAAGCAATTCCTCGAATTTTAAAATGATTTCGTTCATTACCCAAAGACCTTCGTCGGTAAGAACTACAAAATCACTTCTGTTTTCGGCAAGACCGTGAGTAATAAGCTCGTTATGAAAACGAATGGCGTTTTCTTTTATCACAGAAGGAAAATCCTTTGTCGGAAATCCCTCTGAAGTTCTTAACGCAAGCATAAGGCGCTCTGCAAACGATCCCGACTCTATTTCAGAATCGCAATCGTAGATACGGGTGCTTTCACAAAGATATTTTAGAATATTGCTTTCATTGTAAAAACGCTTGCCATTCATAAAGGAATGCGCGGCGGGGCCAAGTCCGAGATATTCCGCTTGATTCCAATATTTGAGGTTATGTCGTGATTCAAATCCGCTTAATGCGAAATTTGAAATTTCATATCTTTTAAAGCCTTTCTCTTCTAAATAAGCTGCCGCGTTTTTGTAAAGAGAAAATTCTTCCTCCTCCGAAGGAAAAGCAAGCATTTCCTTGCGATCGTAAAGGGGAGTGCCTTCGTCGGTTTTCAGGCTGTAAAGCGAAAGATGACGTATTTCAAGCTCAATAAGCGATGAAATGCTATGTAAAAGCGATTTTGCGTTTTGATCCGGAAGGCCCAGAATCAAATCGCAGGAAATGTTTTTAATTCCAAATTTTTTTGCCAAATCTATTGCCTTGAAAACCTTGTCTTTATCGGTAATTCTTCCAACTGCCTTGCATTCGGCATCGCAAAGGCTCTGAACGCCAAGGCTTATCCTGTTACCGTCAAAAGATGTAAATGCAGTTAAATAATCAGCCTTTAAGCTTTCCGGGTTTGCTTCTGTGGTAAATTCAACGTCCGGGTCGATATTGAAATTATCAAAAATCGCAGAAAAAAGCCGCGAAGCGTTTTCACCGTCTAAAAGCGAAGGGGTACCGCCACCTATAAAAATGCTGTTAAATTTTTTATCTGCAAATTCTTTTGAGGTAGCCTTGATTTCATTTATGAGCGCGGAAATATATTCGGTAATGCCGTTTTCGGACGGCACTACCGAATAGAATGAACAGTAATCACATTTTTTTTGGCAAAAAGGGAAATGGACGTAAAGCCCCGCTTTATTGTCAGTCAAGCTTAAGCACCGATAAAAACGCTTCCTTCGGAACCTCAACGGAACCGATCTGGCGCATTTTCTTTTTACCTTCCTTTTGTTTTTCCAAAAGCTTTTTCTTTCTGGTTATGTCACCGCCGTAGCACTTTGCCAAAACGTCCTTGCGCATTGCCTTAACTGTTTCTCTTGCAATAACCTTACCGCCGATTGCCGCCTGAATGGGAATTTCAAAAAGCTGACGGGGGATTGAATCCTTAAGCTTTTCGGCAATTCTTCTGCCTCTTGCATAGGCTTTTTCCTCGTGAACGATCATTGAGAATGCGTCGACAATATCGCCGTTCAAGAGAAGATCAAGCTTTACAAGCTTTGATTCCTTGTATTCAGAAAGCTCGTAGTCAAACGAGGCATAGCCTCTTGTGCGTGATTTGAGTGCATCGAAAAAGTCGTAAACTATTTCATTCAAGGGAAGATCGTAATGCAGGTTTGCACGGTCTGTATCAATGTATGTCATATTCTTGAATATACCGCGCCTGTCCTGACAAAGATCCATAATGTTTCCAACGTATTCGGTGGGAACTATAATATCTGCCTTTACAAACGGCTCGTAGGCAGCTAAAATGCTGTCCTTAGGGTAATCAACGGGGTTGTAGATAAGGCGCTCCGAGCCGTCGGTCATAAT
>JAZRNU010000147.1:0-5124 GCA_045648325.1 Eubacteriales bacterium
AGACCATCGTTTTCAACGTAAATAACGAAACCCTTACCGCTGATGACCAGATCATCTCTGCTGCATCCTGCACCACCAACTGCCTTGCTCCCATGGCTAAGGCTCTTAACGATTACGCTCCCATCCAGTCCGGTATCATGACCACCGTTCATGCTTACACCGGTGACCAGATGATCCTCGACGGCCCCCACAGAAAGGGTGACCTCCGTCGTGCTCGTGCAGGCGCTCAGAACATCGTTCCCAACTCCACCGGCGCTGCTAAGGCTATCGGTCTCGTAATTCCCGAACTCAACGGCAAGCTCATCGGTTCCGCTCAGCGCGTTCCTACCTGCACCGGTTCTACCACCATTCTCGTTGCAGTTGTTAAGGGCGCTAACGTTACCAAGGAAGGCATCAACGCTGCTATGAAGGCTGCTGCTTCCGCTTCCTTCGGTTACACCGAGGAAGAGCTGGTTTCTTCCGATATCGTTGGTATCACCTACGGTTCTCTCTTCGATGCTACCCAGACCATGGTTGCTAAGATCGATGACGATACCTACCAGGTACAGGTTGTTTCTTGGTACGACAACGAGAACTCCTACACCAGCCAGATGGTTCGCACCATTAAGTACTTCGCAGAGCTTAACTAATTAAATTTAAGCAAGCTATCCCGCCCGAAAAACTCGGGCGGGATTTATTTTAAGGGTGATTTCATGCTTTTTAAGAGAATGAGAAAAAAGAATATAATTTCGCCTATTCCCTTATATCTCAAAGGCGTTACCGTTTCAACAAACGACGATGCGCGCGCAATTTTTTCTTCCTCTCCTCACTCCTTTGCCGTTTTGGCTTCAGAGCAAACGGGCGGCAAAGGCAGAAACGGCAAAAGCTTTGTTTCAAAGAAAAACAACGGCGTTTATCTTTCGCTTTGCTTTCCCGCAGGTGAAATTTCAATAAAAAAAGAGCTCATAACTCCCGCCGTTGCCGTGGCGGCTGTAAAAGCGATTTCCCGCTTTGGCTTCGACGCGCAGATAAAATGGGTAAACGACATTTTTTACGGCGGCAAAAAAATTTCGGGCATTCTTTGCGAGGCAATTACCGACCCGAAAACCCTTTCGGTTACCGGCTTTATTTGCGGAATTGGCGTAAACACAGGCAAAAAGGGGCTAAACGGCGAGTTAAAGGAGATTGCGGGATTTATTCCCGTAAAGGCAGATAAGCTTGCAGGTGAGCTTATTAAAGAAATAACAAACGAGCTTTGTCACGGAGAAAACGCCGATATTGCAGCCCGCTACCGAGCTCTTCAGCTTATTTTCGGAAAAGAGATAACCTTTTCTCATAACGGAAATATCCTTTCGGGAAAGGCTGTTAACACCGACGAAAACGGTGCTCTGACCGTTTTATCTGACGGCAAGGAAATAACCGTTAAAAGCGGTGAAATAACTCTTGAAAGCAAAAATTTCACAAAATAACGTAAAAACCGCAGTGCTTTTGCACTGCGGTTTTTTATTTTAATTCAAGTCTTATTCGCCCTTCATTGATTTATACCAGGCGTTTACCTCTGCGGTAATTTCGGTTCCGCCCTGGGCCTTCCACTCGGTTACAAAGGTATCAAAGGAATCAATTGTAGCCTCGCCTATAACTATTTTATAGAAGGTTTCATACTGAAGCGCTGCAAGCTGCTGCTCGCGATCTATCATAGTTTCCGTCTTTGCATAGTTGTATTTGTTTGCAATAAAGTTATCCTGTGTATATTCCGAGAAGAATATTTCATAAGAGCCGCCGCGTGCGTAAAGGAGATAATCGCCGTAAAATGCTCTATCGCCATCTCTTACGTATTTCATAACGCTGTCGTACATATTCTTTTCAGCCTGCTTTTCAAGCTCGGAATCGTCTGCATTCTCTATTGCATAGTAAAGCTTTTCATACTGATTTTCAGCATCAAGCTTAAGATGAGAGGTTATAACGGGTGCAAGACCGCCGATATCGGTAAATAACTCGTTGTAAAGCTCCTGATCGGAATCTGCCTCGGCAGCGGTTGCAATGTAGTGGTTAAAGAGCTTAATAAGAACCTCGGGGAAGCTGCATTCCTTTGAAACGGTCCAGTAACGGAAGGAGTTGTCGCCGCCCTGAAGCACGACCTCGTCTACTCCGTCAACCATTGAAAATGCCTTAACGGGAACAAACTCAACGCTTGAGTTTCCTCTGTAAAGTGACTCAAACACCTTTACGAAGTTAAGGGTTCCCGCAATCATACCCGACTGATTCTGTGAAATGCCGAGGTATCTGTTTGCCGAAAGGTCGGGATATATTGCGCCTGCAGCGTAAAGACCTGCGATTTTTTCAAGTGCAGCCTTCATTTCGGGCTGAACGGAGCCGTAAACGAGAGAGCCGTCCTCGCCCTCATACCACATATAAGGATATGCGCCGAGAGAGTTGAAAAGTATTCTGTCATAATGGCCCGAGTTGAGTGCGGTTGAAAGGCCGTAGGTATCAGCCTGACCGTTGCCGTCGGGATCCTGCTTTGCAAATGCAGTCATTACCTCAACGAAGCTGTCCCAATCGGTGGGAACGCTCAAATTAAGATTGTCAAGCCAATCCTTGCGAAGCCACCAGATATTATCGTAAGCGGCTGCGCCGTTGGTTATCTGAGGCATAGCGTAGATGCCGCCCGCAAAGGTTGCGGGATAGAATATTTCCTCACCTGCTACCTCAATGGATTCCTTAAGCTCGTCGGAGGCGTAATTTTCAATAAGGTCGCTTATCTCCAGAACAAGCTCGTTTTCATAAAGTGCTTTGGCGTAGGAAAAGGCTATTTCCTCACCGTTTAAAATATTTAAAACATCGGGAATATTAGCGGTGGCTATCGAGCCCGTAAGCTTCTGCATATAGGCGGTGTTGTCGGTTACTGCCCATTCGTTAATGAGTCTTATATTAAGATCCTCTGCTATTTCCTCTGTCCACGGCGTGTTTTCAACGCTGTAGCCCAATTTGTCAAGCGCGGAGCTTTCATAACCGCCAACAAAGGGGAGTGAATAGGTTATTTTTATTGCAGGAGAATATTTGCCAAAGGGGCCGGGCTCAACCGTTACGTCTTCTCCGCCGCCGCAAGAGGCAAAAAGAGAAACCAACGAAAAGAGCATCAATACTGCAAGGAATACCGAAAATATTTTCTTCATTTAAAACACCCTTTCTTGTTTTATGATTTTATTATAACATATTCAATTATTTTTTCAAGAGAATTATCAGCCACTTTTTATCTGTTTTTGCGCAAAAATGCAAAAAGCAATGCCTTTTGGCACTGCTTTTTTTCTTCATTTTTTTCTTTTTGATATTGCAATAACCGCGCCAATCAGCAAGACCGCCGCCAAGGCGATCAATGCCGTTTCGGTAAATCCGAGTGTAAAGCCCTCTGTTTCCGTTACCGAGGTGGTGTTTTCCGAAGTAATATCAGAGTTGTTCCACGAGGGAAGCCCCGAGCAGTTAAGCTCGTCGCTTTCCGTTCCCGAGCTTTGCGGCTCGGAGGAAGGAAGGCTCTCCGGCTTCGAGGTCGCGCTCGAATCGGGCGCCGACACGGTGCTCGAAACAGACTCCGATGGCAATCCGCTTGAAGTCGGCAGGCTCGAATCGACCTTTGAGCTTTCCGACGAAGAAGGCTTCGAGGTCACTGTTGATGCTGCAGGGACAGACGTCACCTCCGAGGAGGTGACGGTAGAGGTCACGGTTGACGAGGTGGTAACAGAAGTTACCTCCGACGAGGCGGGCTTCGAGGTCACGGCAGAGGAGCTGTTTTGCTCTTTTGTATAGTCGGCATCGGCCTTGGGATAATGATTTTCTCTCCAGAAATGGTCCTTTGCAAAGCTTTCGTCGCTTTTCAAATAGTAGTTATATCGCACCGATCTGCCGCTGTCGTCCCACGTTGTGTCGATGTGGTACCATTTGCCGTCTATTTCAACCATATTCCACGCATGGCCTATTTTTCCGCTTCCGTTATCGGCAAAGGAATCGTGCCGCACCGCAAGCTCATTTTCTCCTATACCCGCCGCCTCCATCAGTCTGTTAAAAAGCGCCGTGTATGCCTGACAAACGCCCTTGCCGTTTTCGATCATATAAATAGGATAATAAATTCCGGGGTCGCCGTTTTCAAGCTCGGTTGTGGCATATTTAAAGCTTGATGCCATGAAATCGTGAAGCGTTTTTATCTTCTTTTCCAAAGACATATCCGCCCCAAGTCTTTCTTTTACAACCTCTTTGCAATATTCCATTACCCTTTCACTCTCTGCCTTTGTTTCTCCCCAGGTAAGAGTGTAGGTAACGTTCATTTTGAGTATTTCCTGATTTTTCACCGTTACCGAAATGCCGTCAAACGAGATGCTGAAGGTGTTTGTTCCGTCGGCATCGCCGCCCTTTAAAATGAGAAATTCATAGTCAAGCTCCCGCATATTTCCAAGCACCGTGAAAATTTCCAAGGTAAAAACGTAGGATGCGTCTTTTATCGTGCCGTCTGCCACGCGGTATTTTTTATCGGTAAAATTCTTAAAGTCAAGTGAAACGGTAAATGAGGTTTGTGCCCATTTGCCGCTTTTCGTTTCGTTTTTGCGCTCTTTAATAGCGGCCTTATAGCTTTCAAGAATTGCCGTTTCCATTTCAGCCTCGGTTTTCGGGGCAAGTGTGAGATCGGCGCCCGATGCAAAAACAGCAAAAGAAAATGAAGAAAAGGCGATGATTAATATCATCGCCGCAAGAGTTAAGCTAAAAAATTTCTTAAAGGTCATAGAGATCCCTCCGAAATTATTTTTCAACGTTGAATTTTGAAATAAGCTTACCGTATTTTTCAATTTCCTTTATTTTTTCTTCGTGTTCCTTTATCTTCATTTCAGTTGTGATAAAGGAGGTTACGCCGTTTTTGGAAATAACGGTGCCTTCCTTGGCATAATCGCCGAGAATTTCCTTAACCGCGCCCTTTTCGTCCTCAAAGCGGACAAGAAGCATTGCCTTCTGGTCGCCATAGGGAATAACGAAGTCCGCATCAGCGGTGTTCCAAAGACGAAGCTTCTCGTTTTCGCCCGCCTTTGCGCATTCAATAATGTCTGCGACAACGGCACTTGCGGTGGGGAGCTTGCCTGCGCCCTTGCCGTAGAAAACAAC
>JAZRNU010000148.1:0-1907 GCA_045648325.1 Eubacteriales bacterium
AGGCGGGCGACCACGTTGCCGTCTGGGCAACAAACGTCCCCGAGTGGTTTATAACCTTCTGGGCAACCACCAAAATCGGCGCAGTTCTGGTAACGGTAAACACCGCCTATAAAATTCACGAGATCGAGTATCTCTTAAGACAGTCCGATACCCATACCCTCGTTATGATCGAATACTGCAAGGATATAAATTATAAGGAGATAATAAAGGAGCTTTGCCCCGAGCTTGAAAATCTCAATCCCGGAGATCCCCTTTATTCAAAAAATCTCCCCTTCCTTCGCAACGTCGTAACGGTAGGATTTTCAATGGAGGGCTGCCTCTCGTGGGAGGAAATGCTTAACCGTTCTTCTATGGTTCCTATTGAGGAGGTTCGCCGTCGCGCCTCACTCGTAAAGCCCGATGATGTTTGCAATATGCAATACACCTCGGGAACAACGGGCTTCCCCAAGGGAGTTATGCTCACCCACAGAAATATAGTAAACAACGGCAAGACGATAGGCGACAGAATGGACCTTTCCACCGCAGACCGTATGATGATTCAGGTTCCCATGTTCCACTGCTTCGGCATGGTTCTTTCAATGACCTCTATGATGACTCACGGCGGAACGCTTTCTCCTATTCCTTACTTCTCGCCCCGCTCTTCGCTCGCTTGCGTAAACGACGAGCGCATAACCTGCTTTAACGGCGTCCCCACAATGTTTATAGCAATGTTTAACCACCCCGACTTTGCCAAAACCGATTTTTCGTATATGAGAACGGGTATAATGGCGGGCGCAAACTGCCCTGCGGATCTTATGCGCCGTGCCGCCGCCGAGATGAATATGAAGGAGATAATTTCGGTTTACGGTCAGACCGAGGCTTCGCCCGGTTGCACGATGGGCGAGGTAAACGAGGATATTGACCACCGCGTTGAAACGGTTGGAAGTGCATTCCCCGGTGTTGAATGCAAAATTATCGATCCCGAAACCGGCGCAGAGCTTCCCGACGGTGAAAGCGGTGAGTTCGTTGCACGCGGCTTCAATATAATGAAGGGCTACTACAAAATGCCCGAGGCAACCGCGCAGGCAATCGACGCAGAGGGCTGGCTCCACTCGGGTGACATCTGCTGCCGCACCGCAGACGGATACTATAAGGTAACGGGCCGTCTTAAGGATATGATTATCCGCGGCGGTGAAAATCTTTACCCCCGTGAAATCGAGGAATTTTACCTCACCAATCCCAAGGTGCGTGACGTTCAAGTAGTCGGCGTGCCCGATGCAACCTACGGCGAGGAATGCTGTGCATGGGTAATCCTTCACAAGGGCGAGGAAGCAACCGAGACCGAAATGAAGGAATTCGGAAACAGCTACATTGCGCGCCACAAGGTTCCGAGATATTTCATTTTCGTAAAGGAATTCCCGATGAACGCGGCAGGAAAGATTCTCAAATACAAAATGCGCGACGAATCTGCAAAAATCCTCGGTCTTAAGAAGTAAAAAAAGAAAAAACTATTGACAAACCGCATTTTAGGTAGTATAATAATAAAAAATTTGAATATCACAAATAAAAACTGCGACGAAGACGGTCGGAGCGTATAAGCCTTAAGAGAGTTGGCGGTTGCTGCAAGCCAATGGTAAAGCGTTCCAATGACCCATCACTTCCGAGTTGAAGAACCGAAAGCCAAAAGGCAATTAGACTTCTTCCGTAATGCTGCGTCAAGGCAAAGGGCTTGCTTGAGCCCGGAAAGTGGCGAATTTATTTTCGCAATTTGAGTGGTACCGCGGGTTATTAACTCGTCTCAAAAGAAATTTTGAGGCGAGTTTTTTGTTTTATTCAAAGCCGTAACGCAAAAAAGGCGGCGGAAAAGAAAGGAGCAAAAGTAAAAATGGATTACAGTTTGAAAGAGGTCGCAAGAAGAATTAAAGATC
>JAZRNU010000149.1:0-2091 GCA_045648325.1 Eubacteriales bacterium
TGGCAGAGGGCGTTATTGAAGAAAGCCCCATTGTAAATCAGGTTGCGGCTGTTTCGGTTGGTATAGTTGACGGCGAGGTGCTTTGCGACCTTGAATATATTGAGGATTCGCGCGCCGAGGTGGATATGAACGTTGTAATGACCGATAAAGGCTCCTTCGTTGAGCTTCAGGGCACGGGCGAGCACGGTCTTTTTGCCGATGCAGAGCTTAAAGCGCTTATATCTTCAGCAAAGGGCGGACTTAAAAGGATTTTCGCAATGCAAAAGAGGGTAATTGAAAATGACTGAAATAGTTTTAGCCTCCGATAACGTTAAAAAGCTTAAAGAGCTTAAGGAAATACTTGGCGACGGCGATTTTAAGTTAATTACCAAAAGCGAAGCGGGCTTTATTGATGAGGTTGACGAAACCGGCACTACCTTTGAGGAAAACTCATTTTTAAAGGCAAATGAGGTTATGAAAAAGGTTTTGAAAATCTCTGTTGCCGACGATTCGGGGCTTGAGGTCGACTGTCTTGGCGGCGAGCCGGGCGTTTACTCCAAGAGATATGCGGGAGAAAACGCCACCGACGATGAAAGAATAGACTACTTACTTAACAAAATAAGAGAAACGGGAGAAACTGAGCCTGCGGCAAGGTTTGTTTCGGTTATCACCTGCGTTTACCCAAACGGAGATCATTTCTCGGTAAGAGGCACCTGCGAGGGCAAGATAATTTTTGAGAAAAAGGGCGAGGGTGGCTTTGGCTACGATCCCGTATTCCTGCCGGACGGATTTGATAAAACCTTTTCGGAGCTTACGGCGGCAGAAAAAAATGCAATAAGCCACAGAGGTAACGCATTAAGACTTTTTGCATTGGAGTTTGCAAAAAGAAAATAAAGGAAGATTTCGGTGGATTATTTAAGGCTTTACAACGAAATAACGGAAGAATGCGCAAAGCTTTCAAAAAAGCCCACGTTGCTTTTACACTCCTGCTGCGCACCCTGCTCAACCTCGGTGCTAATGCGGCTTTCGGGTCTTTTTGAAATAACGGTTTTTTACTCAAATTCAAACATCTACCCCGATTACGAGTATGAAAAGCGGCTTTCTGAGCAAAAGCGGTTTTGTGAAATGAAGGGCATTCCGATTATTGAGGACAGATATTCCCACGGCGAGTTTCTGGAAATTGCGGCTTCGCTTGAAAATGAAAAGGAGGGCGGCGCGCGGTGTAACCGCTGCATTGCCTACCGAATGGAAAAAACGGCAAGCTACGCAAGAGAAAACGGCTTTTTGTATTTCACCACCACACTTTCTGTTTCACCCCACAAAAACGCACCGTTTATAAACGAAACGGGCAAAACACTTTCTGAAAAATACGGCGTTAAATTCCTTTACGCCGACTTTAAGAAAAAAGACGGATATTTAAACTCAATTAAACTCTCAAGGGAGCACGGAATATATCGGCAAAGCTATTGCGGCTGTGAATTTTCGCTTCCGAAGAAGGAGGGTGACGAATGAAAATAGCAATATACGGCGGAACCTTCGACCCGCCGCATCTCGGTCACGAGCTTTTTATAAAGGCGTTTAAAGAGGCGTATAAGCCCGATAAGACCTTTGTAATTCCCACAAAGATACCGCCGCACAAGGCTTGTGAAACAACCGGCGCGGCAGACCGCGTTGCGATGGCGAGGCTTGCCTTTAAGGGAATTGCGGAGGTAAGCGACTGTGAGATAAAGCGTAAGGGCAAAAGCTACACGGTTGATACCCTTGAATATTTCAAAAAGCGGTATCCCGATTCGGAGATAATCTTCATTGTTGGCAGCGATATGCTTCTCTCGTTTGAGGAGTGGCACTGCCCGAGAAGAATTTTGGAGCTTGCAACGCTTGTGGCGTCGCCCCGTGAAAAAAGCGATGAGCTTCTAACAGAAATGCGCAAAAAGGCAGAGGGAATAAAGGAGCGGCTTGGCGGCAAAATAGAAATATTCGAGCTTTCGCCCCTTGAAATTTCCTCAACCGACATAAGAGAAAACGGCTCAAAGGCGGTTTCGCCCGCAGTTTTGGAATATATTGAGAAAAAAGGGCTATACCGCGAGAGCGAAGAAATAAAGAAGATAAAGG
>JAZRNU010000150.1:0-3526 GCA_045648325.1 Eubacteriales bacterium
GAATGGGATATCAACGGCGAGACAGCTGTTCTTTCAGTTAAGAAAAACTAAATAAATTAAAAAGCCGAGAGCATTTTGCTCTCGGCTTTATTTTTTTATTTTTAATTAAACGTTTGCAAGTGCCTGCTCGAGATCCTCGATAATATCGAGATAGTTCTCAATACCAACGGAGAAGCGGATAAGTCCGTCGGTTACGCCGGCGGCAATTCTTGCCTCGGGTGAAAGCTGACGGTGAGTGTGGCTTGCGGGGTGAAGCACGCAGGTGCGGGCATCGGCAACGTGAGTTGCAATCATTGCCACCTTGAGGCTATCCATAAATCTTACTGCGGCCGCCATATCTCCCTTTACCTCAAAGGTGAGAACGCCGCAGCTGCCACCGGGCATATATTTCATAGCAAGATCGTAATATTTATCGCCCTTTAAGTTGGGGTAGCTTACCTTTGCTATTTTGGGGTGGTTTGCAAGGAACTCGGCTACCTTAAGTGCATTGAAGCAATGGCGCTCCATACGGAGAGCAAGGGTTTCAATGCCGATGTTTAACAAAAATGCGTTCATCGGTGCCTGAATTGCGCCGAAATCTCTCATAACCTGTGCGGTTGCTTTGGTAATAAATGCTGCCTTGCCGAAATCCTTGGTGTAAACAACGCCGTGATAGCTTGCATCGGGAGTGCAAAGACCGGGGAACTTACCCGATGCCTCCCAATCGAAGTTACCGCTGTCGACTATACAGCCGCCAACGCCCATATCGTGACCGTCAAGATATTTTGTGGTGGAGTGGATAACGATATCTGCGCCCCACTCGATAGGACGGCAGTTTACGGGGGTGGGGAAGGTATTGTCTACAAGAAGCGGAATACCGTTTCTGTGTGCAACACGCGCCCATTTTTCTATATCGAATATTGTGAGAGCGGGGTTTGCAACGGTTTCACCGTAAAGGCACTTGGTGTTTTCTTTTATTGCGGCCTCGATCTCCTCCTCAGTGGAATCGGGATCGATAAAGGTTACGTCGATTCCGAGCTTTTTAAGAGAAACTCCGAAAAGGTTATGGCTTCCGCCGTAGATTGCGGCAGAGCAAACGAAATGGTCACCTGCGGAGCAGATATTGATGATGGAATAAAACATTGCCGACTGTCCCGACGAGGTAAGCATTGCCGCATATCCACCCTCAAGATCGCAGATCTTGGCGGCGACACTGTCATTGGTGGGATTTGCAAGGCGGGTATAGAAATAGCCCGACTCCTCAAGCGCAAAAAGCTTGCCCATGTGCTCGGTGGAATCGTACTTAAAGGTGGTGCTCTGGGTTATGGGAAGCATTCTCGGTTCACCGTTTTTGGGGGTGTAGCCCGACTGAATGCATTTGGTTTCAATTCTCATTTTAAAAATCTCCTTTATTTTGCTTATTATATTTTAACACTTAAACGGCTAAATTGCAATAATTTTATTGTCTTTTTCTTCACTCTCGTGTATAATTATGGTATGAGAAAGTTGATTTTTACCGCAAAAGAGGATATTAAGGCAGAGAAGCTTCTTCTCTCTCTTGGCTTTTCACGCTCGGTCATTACCGAGCTTAAGGCTTTTCCCTTTTCGATAGTTGCCTCGGGCAAAGCGTTAAGAACGGTTGACACGGTAAAAAAGGGCGCACCCTTTACCGTTACCCTTTTTGAGAATTCCCCCGTTTTTTCGGGCAAGCTTCCCCTTATCTTTGAGGACGACGACTTTTTTGCCGTTTTAAAGCCTGCGGATATGCCAACACATTCTTCTAAGGGGCACCGCTTCGGCGGCACATTGGGAGATGAGTTTTCGGGCAGCGTTTACCGTCCGCTTTACCGTCTTGACAAGGACACCACAGGAATAATTCTCGTTGCAAAAAATTCCCATGCCGTTTGCGCAAAAAACAAGATGAAAAAGCTTTATTTCGGCGTTTGCAAGGGGCTTTGCGAAGATGAAGGCGTTATTGACGCCCCGATTTTCGACGATGGCGGCATAAAAAGAGTTATATCGGAAAACGGCAAGCGCGCCGTGACCCGTTACAAAAGGCTTTTATATAAAAACGGCTGTTCTCTCGTTTGCTTTTATCTTGAAACGGGCAGAACACACCAGATAAGGCTTCACACTGCAACTGCGGGCTTTCCGCTTTTAGGTGACGTTATTTACGGAGAAAAGGACGAAAAATATCCGCATCAGCTTTTGTTTATGGGGTATTTGGAATTTTACGGTGTTTACGGCAAAAAAATAAAATTAAAGGCTCCCTTTCCGGAAGCCTTTAAAGAAATTTTCGGTGGTATTGATAATTTACTTGATCTCGACGAGGGTAACGCCCTCCTCGCCTTCGCCGAAGGTGCCGAGTCGGAAGGTTCTTACCGAGGGGTTTGACCTAAGCATTTCGTGAACGCCCTTGCGAAGCGCTCCCGTGCCCTTGCCGTGAATTATTGAAACAACGTTTAAGTTTGCGGTTACGGCGCTGTCGATAAAGCGCTCAACCTCGGTTTCTGCCTCAAGCACGGTCATTCCTCTTATATCGAGCTCTGCTCTGCCCTGGCCCGAATCTCTCTTTACCGAAGCCGACATCGTCTTCGGTTTTTGTTTTTTTGGCTGCTCTGTAAGTCTTAAACGGCTTTCGGCAACCTTTGTGAGAATATTTCCAGAAAGCACGGTAACAAGCCCCTTGGAGTCTTTAAGCCCCTTTACGGTAAATATGCCGTCAAGGCCCTTTATCTTTACCGTGTCGCCCACCTTTAAGGGACGGGTAAGCACGTAGCCGTCGTCGATTTCCTCTTTGTCGGGAGTGGCAACGTTGTCGATTTCGTCAAGTCTTCCTTTAAGCGACATTCTTGCCTTTTCAAGGCGTGAGGCAAATTCCTCTTTATCCTTTTGCTTTTTGATTTCAACAAGCTCGTCAATGAGCTTATCTGACATATATTTGACATCGTCGGCTACCTTGCGCGCCTTTTCAAGAGCCTTTTTCATCTCTTTATCGGCGTTTTGCTCAATATCGGCGCGGAGTGTTTCGCATTGCTTTTTAATCTTCTGCGCCTCAATATTTGCCTTTTCGGCCTCCAAAAGCTCGGTTTCGAGCTTTTTTCTTTTTTCATCAAGCTTTGAGATTATGCTTTCAAGCTTAACGCTCGATTCGGAAAGCTCCTTTTTGGAGTTTTCGATTATATCCTCTCTTATTCCGAGTCTTGAGGCAATTGCAAAAGCGTTTGAGCGTCCCGGCATTCCCGTAATAAGGCGGTAGGTGGGACGGAGCGTTTCAACGTCGAATTCAAGTGAGGCGTTTTGCACACCCTTGGTTTCAAGCGCAAATAATTTAAGCTCGGGATAGTGGGTTGAAGCCGCTGTTATAATATTTCTTTCAAGCAGATATTTGAGTATTGAAACGGCAAGCGCCGCACCCTCAACGGGGTCGGTGCCTGCACCGAGCTCGTCGAAGAAAAGCAGGCTTTTTTCATCTGCAGCATCGAGAATTTTTACAATATTGGTCATGTGTGCCGAGAAGGTCGAAAGCGACTGCTCGATAGACTGC
>JAZRNU010000151.1:0-1760 GCA_045648325.1 Eubacteriales bacterium
AAATACTCAAGCGGGAAGGGTTTGACGTAACGCAGGCAACCATCTCGCGAGATATAAAGGAGCTTCGAATAGTAAAGGCTTTAGGAGAGGATGGCGGATATTACTACGCCGCTCACAACATAATGGAAAAATCCTCCCGTCAGAGCTACAACATACTTACCGACAGCATCATTTCGGCAGACAATGCCGTAAACATAGTGGTAATAAAATGCATAAGCGGCAGAGCGGCTGCGGTTTGCGCCACCATTGACGAAATGGAGCGAAGCAAGATAGTAGGCACCATTGCAGGTGACGATACCATATTTATCGTTTTGAAAAACGAAGAGGAAGCCATTATTTTAAAAGAGGAAATATCGGTTCTTATAGAAAGATGATTATGAAAAAAAGGAGGTGCGGCAATGCTTGAATCGCTTGCGGTAAAAAACGTAGCCACCATAGAGGAAATATACTGGAGCCTTGAAAGCGGATTTACCGCACTAACCGGTGAAACGGGCGCGGGAAAATCAATACTCATTGACTCGGTGCAGATGCTTCTTGGCGAAAAAACAACCAGAGATATAATCCGTCACGGAGAAGAAAAAGCGTCGGTTGAGGGAGTATTTACCGCCACAAAAGAAGCTTTAACAGCAATTCTTGAGCTTGGAATAACGGCAGCGGAGGAAGACGGCGTTATAATTTCAAGAGAGCTTACAAAAGAGGGAAGATCGGTCTGCCGAATAAACGGAAAGGCAGTAACCGTTTCGGCGGTAAAGCAAATAGGCAGACTGCTTGTGAATATGCACGGTCAGCACGAAAATCAGCTTCTCTTAAACGAGGAAAACCATCTTGGATTTTTAGATAGCTATGCCGAAACCGAAAAGGAAAAAGCGGCATATTTAAGCTGCTACAAGGATTTAATTGAGATAAAAAAGAAGATAAATCGGCTTAATGAAAACGAAAACGAGCGAAAACGCCGCATTGATTATTTAAACGGTGCCGTTTCAGAACTGTCGGCGCTTAATTTAAAGCACGGGGAGGAAGCCGAGCTTTTATCGGTAAAGACCGAGGCGGCAAACGCCGAGCGCATAAACGCCGTTTCGAGCGACGGATATATCGAGCTTGTTTCGGGTGAAAACAGTATTTGTGACCGCCTGCACGGCTTGATGACCGAAATAAAGTCGCTTGAAAAAATAAAGCCCTCCTTCGGGGAGCTTTCAAAAAGGGTAGAGGGTCTTATAACCGAGGCAAAGGATATTGCGTTTGAGCTTGACAAATCAGGTCTTTCGGGCGGATATATGAGCATAGATGCCATTGAAAACCGTCTTGACGAAATTCACAAAATGAAAATAAAGTATAACGCGCTTGATGCCGATTATCTTTTGAATATAAAAAACGATTACGAAAAAGAGGCTTACGAGCTTTCGAGAACCGCAGAAACGGCAGAGGAGCTGAAGGCGGAATATAAATCAAAGCTTTCTGAGCTTGAAAAGGCGGCGTCAGAGCTTTCGAAAAAGCGAAAACGGCTTGCCGCAGAGCTTGATAACAAGATAGTAAACGAGCTCTCCTATCTCGATATGAAAAACGTGCGGTTTATAACCGAAATCGCAGAGCTTACCCGAAACGGAAAGCGAAGCTACTCCGACACGGGCGGCGACACGGTGAGATTTTTGATTTCGGCAAACGCGGGTGAGGAGCCAAAGCCCCTTGCAAAAATCGCATCGGGCGGTGAAATATCGCGTCTTATGCTTGCCGTAAAGGCGGTAATGACCGATAAGCTTCCT
>JAZRNU010000152.1:0-27455 GCA_045648325.1 Eubacteriales bacterium
TAAACAGCATGGATATATACAGTCGGTGCCTATGACGATGAGGTCCCACCCGTTCCCATCCCGAACACGGTAGTTAAGCTCATCAGTGCCCACGATACTCGGATGGCAACGTCCCGGAAAAATAGGTCGGCGCCGGCTAAATCACCTCAAGAAATCAGTCCGTTGAACTGCAAAAGTGGTTCCGTGGGCGGTTTGTTGAGGTTATACTTTCCTCCTTAGCTCAGTCGGTAGAGCATGCGGCTGTTAACCGCAGGGTCGTCTGTTCGAGCCAGACAGGAGGAGCCAAGAAAAAAGTCCTTGATTTTCAAGGGCTTTTCGTGTTTTTAGGGGTAAAAAACAACTTGCTTTCATCGTTGCACCTTTTCTTGAACCTTATGGACTCGAACTTGCGACTTTATGAGAATATATTGAAATTATAGAGATTTTGTGATATAATAAAAAAACAAAGAAAACGGTGATTATATGGAAAATTTAGGGTATAGTAGAGCTTTCAATAAAGCTTTGGCAGCGCTTTTATTTGGCATTGCATGCTGCTATGATATATCAAACGTGTAAGGAGGCAGATGATGAGAAAAATTTTATGTTTGCTTATGTTTTTAGCACTATTTTTGATTTTGGCATCGTGCAATAAGGATGAAATATCCGACGATCCTTCCATTGAGCCTCCAAAGCATGTACATTCCTTTGGAGAGTGGACGGTGAAAACTCCTTCCTCTTGTACCGAGCAGGGAACTGAGGAAAGAATTTGCGTCTGCGGTACTACGGAAACCCGTCCGATTGATCCCGTCGAACATTCCTTCGGAGAATGGGCGGTGAAGACGCCCTCCTCCTGTACCGAGCGGGGAACTGAGGAAAGAATTTGCGTCTGCGGTGCTGCGGAAACCCGTCCGATTGATCTCGTCGAACATTCCTTCGGAGAATGGGCGGTGAAGACGCCCTCCTCCTGTACCGAGCAAGGAACTGAGGAAAGAATTTGCGTCTGCGGTACTACAGAAACTCGTCCGATTGATCCCGTCGAACATTCCTTCGGAGATTGGGAGATCGTCACACCTGCCAACTGCGTCGAAGCGGGGACTATGCAACGTGTTTGTCGGAATTGCTCTCATACGGAGTCGGCTCCCACCGAAAGCGTCCATTCGCTGGGTGATGCTGAACCATTCATTGAAGCTACCTGTTATCAAAAAGGATATATCATTTACCGTTGTACCGTTTGCACGTATTATGAGGTGAGGGAGATTACCCAAACGCACGACTTCAGTGTGGAGGTGGAAGTATACCCTGCAACCTGCGTGCAAAGTGGAGGAATCGAGAGGTATTGTTCGAAATGCGAAAAAACACTGTTTGATTACACAGATCCGCTTGGACACGACGAATACGGTTGGACTCGGGATGAAGATCGGAGCAATTCAGTGGTATTGGTGGAGCACAAGGGCTGTTGCCGCTGTGATGCGATCGACGAGGAGCGCAGGGTCTTTGTAAAAAACACCTTTAGCGCAGGTGAAACGATTCTCAAGATCACGAACCCCTATTCTCCCGCTAATCCCGCTTTTAACTACACTCAGGTTATTGAAAGCGTAGCCGGTAGTTGCTATTCAAAAAAAGGCTATTACCAAGCATACCTTTCTGATGATGGTGGCTTGGCGGTATTGGTTTTACTGAACATCAATAACAAAATCGTCTGCAGTGATGTCAGAACGGATTTAGGTTATGCCAATGACATAACTTACAATTCCAAAACGAACCAACTGCTGGTATTAAATGAAAAAAGAGTGGTAATATTTGATGGAGATACGTTGGCGTACGTTCGCACCGTAAATATGCCTCGTACCGGTGATGCCATTGCTTATGTGGAGTCAACAGATCAGTATGCTATTATGGTAGACGATAGGGTGGAGTATTACAACGCTAATTTCGGATACGTTAGTAGCTTTCGCATTTTCAATTTTGGAAATGGTCCCTATCAAATTTGCGCCGATGACAACTACGTTTATGTAATGTTCGTGTCAAATGACGGAGTCGGTCGCAATGTACACGTTTATTTACACAATGGCAAAGCATTGGGGAAGGTTTCTATCCAAAGAACATCCAACTCAAATCCAACGGGAATTAGTATAGTGGACGGATATTTGTATGTTTCCATTCCTGACGGCAGTCTTCGTACTCTGCTTAAAAAGATTGAATGATCAGCTCGGAAGTTTGGAACTGTTGTTTGGGTATTATAAAATTAAGTATCGGGATTGATACCTCTGCGGCTATTTTTGGTATCATGCGATTCAATGAAACAAAAGAATTAAGGTTCGAAATTGTTGTGCAAACCCAAAAGAACGAAGCTAACGCTTCGTTCTTTTGTATTTTCACTCCCCAATCGCCAACACTCCCGAAAAATAAATTATTTAGGGCTTTTCCTATTGACATCACCGGCTCCGTAATGCTAAAATAAAGAAAAAGAAGGCAAAAAACCGTATAAATAAAAGGGGAGAAACAAATGGAAAAAATACGAATTGGCGTATTCGGCGTTTGCCGCGGCACCCAGCTGGCAGAGAGCTTTGTTCTGGCGGGCTGTGAAATAGTGGCAATATGCGATAGATATGCTTCGGAGCATAACCATATTGAAAGCTGCATTAACGCATTGGGAAAAGGCATTACGGTATATACCGATTTCGATGAATTTGTAAATCACGATATGGACGCGGTCATTCTTGCAAATGCCTTTCATGAGCACGCCCCTTACGCGATAAAGTGTTTTGAAAAAGGACTTCACGTTTTCTCCGAATGCAACAGTAACGGTACGATGGCCGAAGGCGTTGAAATGATCCGTGCATTTGAGAAGAGCAAGTCGGTCTATATGCTTGCGGAGAATTATCCGCAGATGAAGCACATGATTGAAATGGAAAGGCTTTGCAAATCCGGCAGATTTGGCAAGATTCTCTATGCAGAGGGCGATTACGATCACTTTATGGATCCCATTTATCCTGAAATACAGCACGTTTATATGTATAACGAGCATCATTGGCGTAATTGGTGCCCCAAAACCTACTATATTACCCACGCGCTTGGCCCCCTGATGAAAACAACAGGCGCAACGCCCGTTAAGCTTACGGCATTTGCTTCCTATGCGCCCGAAGAGAGGGAGCTTGCAACCGCCAGCCACGTTGGCGACCGCGCGGCGGCAATTCTTACCCAAAACGACGACGGCTCTGTATTCCGCCTCTTTCCGTGGTCGGAGTTCGGCGGAGGACCCTACTCCAACTTCCGTTTCCGCGGTCAGTGGGCGCAGGTGGAGAATTATTTCGACACAAACGTTTCAATCAGGTACAGCGCGGGATATGCTCCGAACGGCGAGGAAACGGTGCAGACCTACGACCCCATTTTGGACGATCCCGACAAGGAGATTATTGAAAAATGCTATTTCAGCGGACGCGACTATCTCACAGCCCGCATCTTTTTAAACGCTATAAAAGAGGGAAGACAGCCCGAATATCCCTTTGATATTTATTCCGCAGTGCTTATGTCCTCTGTGGCAATTCTCGCCTGGCGCTCGGTGCTTGAGGGCGGAAAGCCGTATGACGTGCCCGATTTCAGAAAAGAGGAAGACAGAAAGCTCTATGAGAACGACAGACTCACTCCTTTCTGGGGAATGGACGGCAGCGCGCCCGATCTTCCTTGCTCCTCCCACCCCGACTACAAGCCCACTGAAAAGCAAAAGGAGCTTTATTTCAAGGAGCTTGCAAAATAAATTTAAAAATCTTTTCATTTTTTCGTTCGGTTTGTAACACCTTTGTAACGCGGCAAGTGATATAATTTAAACAGATTATTAAATAGAAAGGAGTTATTACTATGAACGAAACTAAAACAAATTTAAAGATCAGCTCAATTTTGGTGTTGGTTCTTTCCGGCTTTTCCTTTTTGAGAACTGTTGTGGACCTTATATCAGTTGATATATCCGCACTTCCCGAGGGAACTTCCGAAGAAATTATTCTCATAGCAAAAATAGCTATCGCAGTTGTTTGCGCAATTATTTTGCTTCCCCAGATTTTCGTTGGTGTTCGCGGACTTAAGCTTGTTAAAAATCCCGCTCCCGGTAAAAGCCACATCGTTTGGACTAATATCCTTCTTGTTGTTTTGGCTGTGAGTGCAATTTTTAACGTCATTTCTCTTTTCCAGAATGCAGATGTCGGCTCGGTTACTTCCTCACTCGCACACAATTGCGTTGAGATAGCAGTATTCTCATCGTACTTACAGTACGCATTGGCATTGCAGAAGGAAATTAAATAATTTCAAACACAAAAAATCGGCGTATGCATATTAAGCATACGTCGTTTTTTTATTGACAAACCGTATATTTTATGATAAAATAATATATGATATATAACAGATGATATATAAACGGAGGAGTCAAAATTGCCACCCAAAATCAAGATAACGCGAGAAGAAATAGTAAAAACCGCAGTTGAGCTTGTGAGAAAAAACGGCGAATCGGCCATAAACGCGCGCTCGGTTGCGGCAGAGCTTAACTGCTCTACACAGCCTGTTTTTTCAAATTTCCGCACTATGGAGGAGCTTAAATACGCGGCGGTATTGGCAGCTTATGATATTTATGCGGGCTTTCTCAAAAACGAAGCCGAAAGCGGAAAATACCCGCAATACAAGGCGTTCGGAATGGCGTATATTCGCTTTGCAAAGGAAGAAAAAGAGCTTTTCAAGCTCCTTTTTATGCGTGATAGAACCAACGAAAAGCAAGTTTTAAGCCCCGATTTTGACGAGTCTGTTAAAATGATAATGCAGTCAAACGGCGTTAGCGAGGCCGTTGCAAGAACTATGCATTTTGAAATGTGGGCTTGCGTTCACGGCTTTGCAGCTATGATTGCCACCTCGTTTATGCCGCTTGAATTGGAGGATATCAGCAATATGATATCCGATATTTATATGGGAATTTCTTCAAGATGCATGGCAAAGGAGAGGGAAAATGGAAGCAATTAAAATTGAAAATCTCACAAAAAAATACCGTGGTGTAACCGCTGTTGACGGTCTTTCTCTTTCAATAGAGGAGGGCGAGCTTTTTTCGCTGCTCGGAGTTAACGGCGCCGGTAAAACGACCACCGTTAAAATGCTTTCCAGTCTGACTGCAGTCACCTCGGGAGAGGCCTTTCTTTTGGGAAAAAGCCTTACGAAGGAGGCGGCAAAAATCAAGCCGTTTATTGCCGTTTCTCCGCAGGAAACCGCCGTTGCGCCGGGGCTTACCGTAAAGGAAAACCTTTTGCTTATTGCGGGAGTTTTTGGCTTTGACAAGGAAACGCGCGAGAAAAAGGTTTTGGAAATAACCGAGCTTCTCGGGCTTTCGGAAAAGCTTGATAAAAAGGCGGGCAAGCTTTCGGGAGGCTGGCAACGCCGTTTATCTATTGCAATGGCGCTTGTAGGCGAGCCGAAAATACTTTTTCTTGACGAGCCCACCCTCGGTCTTGACGTGCTTGCAAGAAGCGACCTTTGGGAGCTTATCCGCTCGTTTAAAGGTAAAATCACCGTTGTTCTCACAACTCATTATATGGAGGAGGCGGAGGCTCTTTCCGACAGAATTGCAATAATGAAGGACGGAAAGCTTCTTATCTGCGATACCGCAGAAAACATCAAGCAGACTGCGGGCGCCGCAAGCTTTGAGCAGGCGTTTATTAACGTTGTAAAGGGGGCAGGAAAATGAGAATGTTAAGCCTTGCCGTAAGAAACGTAAAGGAAATAATAAGAGATCCTCTCAATCTTGCCTTCGGTCTTGGATTTCCCGTTGTTCTGATTTTGCTTTTAAGCGCAATTCAGGCAAATATTCCGGTAGAGCTTTTTGTAATTGAAAGACTTGCGCCGGGAGTTACCGTTTTCGGTCTTTCGTTTATGACGCTGTTTTCTGCAACCGTTATCTCAAAGGATAGGGGCAGCTCGCTTTTGCAGCGCCTTTATACCACCCCGCTTACTCCTCTTGATTTTATTCTGGCTTACACCCTTCCCATTATTCCGCTATCGGTGCTGCAGTGTATTTTCTGTTACGCCACTGCAATGATTCTGGGACTTGAGCTTACCGTAAACCTCGTTTACGCGGTGCTTCTTATTATTCCCGTTTCGGTGCTTTTCGTATCACTTGGGCTTCTTTGCGGAAGCTTGCTTAACGATAAGCAGGTGGGAGGCGTTTGCGGCGCACTTTTAACAAATCTTTCGGCGTGGCTTTCGGGCATCTGGTTTGACCTTGAGCTTGTTGGCGGCGCGTTTAAAAGGATTGCCTATCTTCTCCCCTTCGTTCACGCCGTTGAGCTTGAAAGGGCGGCGATCTCGGGCAATTTTTCCGGAATTTTACCTCACCTCGCGTGGGTATCGTGCTACGCCGTCGGCATTCTTTTACTTGCGGTAGCGGCGTTTTTAAGACAGATGAAAAGGCAGTAAGCATAACTTTTTGCAAAAAGGAAAATCCGCTTGTTTTTTTATCAAACGTATTGGCTTCGGATGGCACTATGGTATTATCAAGCCTGTTTGGAAGCCTGCTTTTCAAGGAAAAAATAAATAAAATTATGGTAGTGGCATTGTTAATGGCACTCGTATCAACGGTAATGTTTGTGTTTAAAAAAATAACCCTTGGCACAGTTTTTAGTGCCAAGGGTTTATTTTAATTTAAATCTTGCTTTTTCCATACGGCGTTTGTTTTCGCAGTTTCTTTTGATGGTTACAATCAGATAAATCAAAACCACCGCCGCAAGGGCGCCAAGGGAGTCGGTTACGATATCGGCAAAGTCGCATACCCTGCCGGGAACGAAATATTGGTGAAGCTCATCGGAAATTGCATAAATTACGCACCCTATAAATGAAAAGGTGGAGGGCCAGCCGAGATCGAATGCTTTAGCGGAAAGCGCGGCGAAAAATGCAAGAAGGAAAAACTCCGAAAAATGGCCGAGATTTCTGAAAATCGGCGCCCAATAAACCAAAAGCTCGTATTGGGTATCGGCGTCGGCGCTTGAATATGCCGAAAAGAAAGAAAGTATCCTTGCGGTTATCGAATTGCTCAAATCTGCCGATTCATCATAGGCCTGCGCCGAAAGTAAAAAAATCACAACGGCAACGAAAAGGGTGAGCGCGGCAAAAATAACACCTGCGGTAATTCTCTTTTTGGAAAGAAGCATAACCTTACTCCTTGTTTGCCTTTTGCTTTTTCTCTGCCTTCTTTTCCGCTTTTTTGTCCTCCTTGGAGACGCAAGTGGGAGAAACTGCGGCAGTTTCAAGCGAAATTATCTTTTGCGAAACCGATTTTCCAACGTTTGAGAATATTGAAACGAGAACGGCAATATCTATAAGATCGTTTCCCTCAATAAATTTGTCAATTCCGCCGGTAAGCTCATCTATAATAGTAAAGACCGATGAAGTGGAGGCGTTGACTGTTTCGCGGAAATTATCGTAGCAAACGCTCGGCTCGGAATTTTTTAGCTTTATTTCAAGCACTGCCTTTAAGTCCGCAATTGTAAGTATTTGTTTTAAAACGCAAACCACGATTAAAAGAGCAATATGCAAGCGGTTGTATTTTTTCTTTTCGGGAGGAGGAATAATTCCCATTTTAACGTAGTTGTTTATCATGGAGGGGGTAATTAACTTATCCTCGGGATCGGCTGCCTCAAAAGCCGAAAGGTAATCCTCCATAAGACGTATAACCTGATCCATATAAAGACCAATATCGGGAATTTCGTTCCAGGCGGGAAGCTTTTTGGCCTCGGTCCGTTCCTTCCAGGCAAGGAAATCCTTTGAAATATCAGACATTAAAAAAGCACCTCACGAATATTGTTTTACTAATTTTAACACAAAATATGGAAAAACGCAAGACATTATTTCAAAAAACTCTTGACAAATTTAAAATTATGATGTAATATAGTATGCAATACTACATCGCACATTGCGGAGGACTATATGAGCTACAGAATTTTTACCGATACTTCGGCAGATCTTACAAAAGAAATAATTGAAAAATACGGTATTGAGGTAATACCGCTTTCGTATTTTATTAACGGCAAAGAATTTGAACCCATTCCGGGCGATAACGAGGGGTTAAAGGAATTTTACGGCTTGATGAGAGAGAAAAAGCACGAATTTCAAACCTCAATGGCAAACGGAGAAAAGTTCAGAGAAAAGTTTGAGGCGGTTCTTGCCGCGGGGGAGGATATAATATACCTTGGCTTTTCCTCGGGACTTTCGGGCACCTTCGACTCGGTTTCGGGCGTTCTTAAGGGGTTGAACGTTCTTTACCCCGAAAGAAAGGTTTACACCGTTGATACCCTTGCCGCATCAATGGGTGAAGGCCTTTTGGTTTTGAATTGCGCCAAATTAAAGGAAGACGGCGCCTCTATTGAAACGGTGCGCGACTGGGCAGAGGGCTACAAGCACAAGATGTGCCACTGGTTTACCGTTGACGACCTCGACTATTTGAGAAGAGGCGGCAGAATTTCAAAAACCGTTGCAATAATCGGCTCGGTGCTTCAGATAAAGCCGGTGCTTCACGTTGACGATGCGGGCCATCTCGTTTCCGTTTCCCGTGCAAACGGAAGAAAGAACTCGGTTGAAAAGCTTGTTTCAAAAGTCGGAGAGCTTGGCGTTGAGGTTGATAAGCAAACCGTTATGATAAGCCACGGCGACTGTATTGAAGACGCCGAGTACGCCGCAAAGCTTATAAAGGAAAAATACTCGGTCAAAGAGGTAATTATAAACTACGTCGATGCCACTATCGGCTGTCATTCGGGACCGGGCACCCTTGCAATATTCTTCCTCGGAAGCAAAAAATAATAAAAAGTCTCACCTTTCGAGGTGAGACTTTTTTTAAAATTGCTTGACTTTCCTGTAGTAAAGTGATAATATAAATATATATGGGTATAAACCCAACAGGAAAGGAACGGTAAAAATGAAAAGATTTTTGTCACTTTTATTGTGCGCACTTATGCTCGTTACCGCAATAAGCGGACTTGCTTCCTGCGCAGGCAAGGAAGATCCCGGAGTTCCTCCCATTCGTGAGGACGGCTATTATCCCAACATAACTCTTTCTTTGAGTAACATTTCCTACGTTCAGTATCTTGAAACGTTTGAGAAGATGAACTGGAGCCTTATTGACAATCCTTATATGGATCTTATTAAAGAGGAATACGGCATCAAGTTCAAGCTTCAGATAGACGTTACCGATATAGGCGTTTATTTCGAAAAGCTTTCCGCAAACATTGCAACGGGTGCTTTTTCCGATATTACCTGTATGGGTGACACCTATTTCGGCGTACCCAACCTTAAAAACGCAAATGCAAACGGCCTTCTTGCCGACCTTACAAGCTACGTTAAGGGCACCGACGAGAAGGTAACTCCCTCCGAGGAAGCACTTAAGGTATGGGAGCAGGGCGGAGATTCGCTTTTCTACCCCGGAACCTTCGACGGTCAGATAAAGACTCTTCCCTGGGTACAGGACGCAAGAGCTTCTGCAAACACCTTCCTTTATATCCGCTCCGACTGGCTTGAAAAGGTAGGTATGCAGGTTCCCACCAACATTGACGAAATGACCGAGATAATGCGTGCATTCAAAAACAACATCGACGGCGCATACGGTCTTGTTCTCGATAGCGGAATTCTTAACTACTCCATCTACGATATGTACGGCGTAAACCCGCTTTACTGGTATGAAAAGGACAATGGCACTGTAGCACTCGGCGCTACCAACCTTGAGCCCATGAAAAAGGCTCTTTCGGTACTCAGACAGTGGTACAGCGAAGGTCTTATAAACAGCTCCGAGGAAAACGACATTGCAACTATCGGCGGCTTGCACTATTCATCTCAGGAAATGATGAACGGCAAGGCAGGTATGCATTTCGGTACCTCCGGAATGAGCTTCGTTCCCAACGCACTCCGCAAGAATAAAGACGCACGCTTCGTTGCAGTTCCTCTTTTTGCAGCTGAGGACGGCTATGAGGTAAGCATTACCACTCCGAGCGATGCATACTTCTTCTATGCAGTAGGCGCAGGCAATAAATATCCCGAAACCGCATTGAAGCTTTATAACTTCTATCTTGAGGTTGCAACCTCCAAGGAAGAAAAATATGTTTCGGTTATGACAAATAGCAAATACGAAGGTGCCAACGGCGAAATGGTAGAAGGATGGAACGCAGCACAGTTCGCTCCCTTGCGCAGCTACGTTGCAACCGATACCGAAGCAAGCAAGGAATTCCTCTCAAAAGTTTGGGCTAAAGACACCGAGGGCATGACCGAGGGCGATCTCAAGTCTTATAACGATTACTGGGAGGCAGTTGAAAGCGGAACTGTAAGCTACAAGACTTATTGGCAGGTTGAACAGTGGAAGGAAGGCGGCGTTTACACGCAGCTTTACGATATGTACGATAACGCAAACTTCACAAGAAACCTCTTCTGTGGAATTCCCACTGAGGCAATGGATCTTTACAGCGCAGAGATTGAAAGCGCTTTGATTATGGATGCACTTTCAATTATCAAGGGCGAAAACCCCGTTGAATATTGGGACGTTGCTATTGACAACTGGCTCGCAAGCGGCGGTCAGACTATCACCGACGAAGTAAATGCTTGGTGGCAGGGCGTTAACGTTTAATGCGTTATAATTTTGCACAGTTGATAAAAAAACTATTGACAAATCTATACGTTTGGGGTTATTATATATATATGTAACCCCAAATTATTTATAAATATTAAATTGAGGAGAGAGTAAAAATGGCAAAGAGTAATAACGATGCAAGACTTGATTTTGATATTGCATCTGAAAAATCAGAAATCAAAAGCGATAAAAAGGTAAGAATTGGTATAATCGGCTGCGGCTGGATTGCCGACGCACACCTTTCGGTTTACAAGGAAATGTCCGACGTTGAAATCGTTGCAGGCGCCGATATCATTCCCGGAAAGGCTGAAAAGTTCTTTAAGGACAGAGGCGTTGAAAACGTAAAATGCTATTTAAGCCACAAGGAAATGCTTGACGACGAGGATCTTAAGCTTGACGCAGTAAGCGTTTGTACCTATAACACTGCACACGCAATTCCTACCATCTATGCTCTTGAAAAGGGAGTAAACGTTTTACTTGAAAAGCCCATGTGCGTAACGCTTGAAGAGGCTGTTGAAATAAGAAAAGCAGAAAAGAAGAGCGGCAAGATTCTTTCTATCGGCTTCCAGCCGAGATTTGACCCCAATATGCAGATGGTAAAGAAGGTTGTTGAATCGGGCGTTTTGGGTAAGATTTATTATATCCAGACCGGCGGCGGCAGAAGACGCGGCATTCCCACCCCCTTTGGCACCTCCTTTATTGCAAAGGAAACCGGCGGCATCGGCGCATTGGGCGATATCGGCTGCTACTCTCTCGATATGCTTCTTAACGCAATCGGCTACCCGAAGCCCCTTACCGTAACCGGCTACACCTCAGACTTCTTTGGTACCGATCCCAACTACTGCACCTACGTTAAGCAGGGTCACCCCGAATACGCCAAGGCATTTGGTGTTGACGACTTTGCGGCAGGCTTTGTAAGACTTGAGGGCGATATTATCATTGACTTCCGTATTGCTTGGGCAATGAATATCGACACTCCCGGAGATGCACTCATTTTAGGCACCAAGGGCGGACTCAGGATCCCCTCTACCGACTGCTGGAACGGTACCATCGGCGGTCCCTTGAAGATTTATTCCGAGGTTGGCGGCGAGCAGGTTATCACTGAAATTCCCATGAAGGACAGCAACGTAAACTGCTTTGAGGTTAAAATGCGTTCATTCGTTGACGCTGTAAAGACCGGCGGCGCAGCTCCCGTATCCTCAAGCGAGATCATCTACAACCAGGCAATTCTTTCGGGCATCAAGAAGTCCGCAGAGCTTGGCAGAGAAATCGAAATCGAAATCCCCGAAATATAATCTTAAAAATAAAATCCCTCAATGCAAAAGCATTGAGGGATTTGTTTATTTTGTTTTGGGTTTAAGCCTTGTTTCCGCAGCCGCCCTTATCGTTGCCAACAATGGTAACGCTCGAATCGGGAGTCTGGGTAACGCTCGAATCGGGAGTCTGGGTAACGCTTGAATTGGACTCAGGAGAAGTGGTTTCGTAAACGTCGTTCTCGGTAAGGGTGTAGGAGCCTTCCTCGCCGTTGAATTCATTTGCCTTAACGCCGTTTATATGAGATATCATAGTGGTCTGACCAACGCCGCCAAAGCCGTAGCCTGCGATTGCAAGATATGCCTTGCCTTCCTCGTCAAGAACGTTTGCCTTGGGGAAGGATGCAACCTCGTCGTGATTGCCGTTTATGTAGATATCAATATTATCGCCGTTTACAACGAATTTAACGATGATGTTGCCGCTCTTGTAGGGAGAAATAGTGGGGTGATTGTTAAGGTTGCTTTGATAGTCAAAGTTCCAGGCGGCAGCAGTATTCATACCGCCGTAGTATTTGAATTCGTCGAATGCCACGGGGTAGAAAAGAACGGCGGCTGTCTTTTCGATCTCACAGCCTATGCCGTACATATTGGTTACGAGATAGTTGTTGTTGTCGGTGTAGTTTACGTGATCGGTATAGGGAGCGCCGGAAATGGAAATTGCCGAAGCATAGCCGGGAGCGCCAAAGCCTGCGGCGTCGTAGCCGTTTATCTGCATAACGATCTCGAGGCCGTCGATCTTCACCTTTTCCTTGTAAGCAAAGCTGCCGTGGTCGTACATACACTGAACGAAGGTGTCGATAAAGAGGTTGCCCTTCGATTCGTAAACGTCTGCCATACCGCCTGTGGGATAAAAGGTCGGAGTATCCCATTTGGAGGAAAGTGCAGCTCCGGGAATAACCGCAAAGGAAAGCGCGAGTGCCAAAACGATGGCGATTGAAACGAGTTTTTTCATTTTTGTTTATCCTTTCAAAAAAGATTATAATAATATTATACTTGTTTGAATAAAAAAATCAATAGCTTTTTTGAAAGAGAGCAATTTTTTGCAAAAAACGCCCTTGAAACAGCAATTTTTTGCAAAAGATAGTTAAAGAATTAACAATGACGCAAAAAAGAAGATTTTGAAAAAAGCCTTTTTTCGGGTGAAAAAATCTCCGTTTTCAGGGCTTTTTCGTAAGCCTTTTTTATAATGTTAAAAAAATAAAAAAAATTGAAAAATCATATTGACTTTTTCTGCAAATAAGTTATAATTATACTATATTCTTTAAAATTCAATAAAGAGGTGTTATTATGTTAAAAGTTGAAACAAGTACAGCCGGCTGGTCTCCTTGTGCCGACCGTTTCGTAACCGAAGGCTACAGAAAAGGTTTTACTCCCATGGAGGCTCTTGACGAGCTTATGAAAATCAAAGGCCTTAACGGTATGCCTTTAGCCTGGGGTTCTCTCTCAGCTAAAAATCCCGAAATGATTGATGGAGCACACATCAACGGTGGCTACGTTCCCGAAAGCGCTTGGGACTTTGCTTATGAAAGTGTTGATTGGCTCAAGAAATATCTTGCAGCTCACGGCGTAGGAATCGGTACCGTTGCTCCCGATACCTATTTAAGCCCCATCTGGAAAAACGGCTCATTCACCAGCCGCGATCCCGCTATCCGTCGTCTTATGATCGAGAATATCAAAATGGGTATGGACTATGCTAAGGACATTCCCGGATCAGACGTTCTCCTCTGGATGGCACACGACGGCTTTGATTATCCCTTCGAAGATGATTACAAGCAGCGTTGGAAGTGGCTTCTTGAAGGCATCGAGGAGTGCTGCGACTATAACAAGGACGTAAAGCTTACCCTCGAATACAAGACCATGGAGCCCAGAACCAGACAGTATATCGCAAACTACGGCAAGGCTCTCTTTATGTGCAAGGAAATCGGTGCAGAGAACCTCGGTATAGTTGTTGACGTCGGTCACGCACTCTTTGCAGGCGAGTCGCCCGCAGAAGCTATCGACGTAGTTAACTACTACGGCAAGCTCCATCACGTTCACATGAACGATAACTACAGAGGCTGGGACGATGACCTTTATCCCGGTGCTATCCACTTCTGGGAGAATCTTGAGGTATTCCACGTTCTTAATCAGATCGGTTATGACGGCTGGTACACCATCGACGTATTCCCCTACCGTGTTGACGGCCACAAGGTTATCCAGGAGGCAGTTGACAGACTTTATATGTTCGACCGCCTTGCAAAGATGCTCCCCGCAGCAGAAATCAAGAGAATGCAGGAAGAAAACGATACTATTGGTATCCAGACCCTTCTCCGCGAGACTGTTATTAAATAATTTCAGTTAAGTACCTTATGCCCGAAATGTAATATTGCTTATTGCATTTCGGGCTTTTCTTATAAAGAAAGGAATGATTATAATGGCAGAGTTTAAAAATTATATTGATCTTTTCAAAAAGCCCGGCGATGAATTCCGTCCCGTTTCCATGTGGTTCTGGAACGACGAAATGAGAAAAGACGAGATCACCTTCCAGCTTGAAGAGTTCAAAAAGCAGGGTATGTACGAGGTATTCGTAAACGCCGTTTGGGGTATTGAGGTTGAATACCTTTCAGACGAGTATTTTGAATACGTAAAATACTGCGTTGACGAGTGCAAGCGCCTCGGCATGAAGTATTGGATCTACGACGAATTCAACTGGCCTTCGGGTAACGCAGGCGGCAAGCTTCTTTCCCAGTATCCCTGGGCAGTTGGCAAGCTTCTTAAGTGCGAATCCTTCCACGTTTGGGCAGGTAACAGCGCCGATACCTTAAGCACCGGTAAGCTCGTTGCTGCACAGATTCTTATTGTCGGTCCCGAAAACAACTTCGAGGTTATCGACATTATGGATAAGGTTGACGTTCAGATCACCGATACCGGCGATACCAAGGTTCACTATCAGAACCTCGAATATAACAGCCTTATTCGCGTTCAGTATTTCTTCTCAATGCCCGATCCCCACGTTCTTACCACCTCTGTTTGGTATAAATACGCAAACTACGAGGCAGGCTACATCGACACCTTCAATAAAAACGCAGTTGATAAGTTCCTCGAGCTTACCCACGAGCGCTATAAGGAATACGTTGGCGATGAATTCGGCAAGACCGTTATGGGTGTATTTACCGATGAAATCTGTCTTGCTTCTCCCTTCTCCATCGGCGAAAACAGAATTCCGTGGAGTGAGCATTTCGCAGAGAAGTTCAAGGCATTAAACGGCTACGATCTTATTCCTCATCTTTACAGCCTCTTTAACGGTGCACTCACCAAAGAGGACAGAAAGATCAGAAACGATTACTTCAACACCGCAAAGACCCTTTATCTTGAGAACTTTGTTAAGCCCATGTATGATTGGTGCGATAACAACAATCTTCTCTTTACCGGTCACTTCGACGGCGAGGAGTCACTCAACTGGCACCTTATGCAGTCTGCCGACCTTATTACCTCCTTTGAGTATATGCACGTTCCCGGCATCGACGCTATCGTTCCCTCTCACAAGATCGACGATAAGAACTTCAACGTTGCAGGTAAAATACTCAACTCTATCGCAAAATACTACGACAGAGACCGTACACTTTGCGAAACCTACACCGGCTCGGGTTGGGACGTTCGCTTCGATCTCATGAAGAAGATCGCAAACAGACTTCTTACCCTCGGCGTAAATATGACTCATTACATGGGTGCATATTATTCTTGGGACGGCAATATGAAGATCGGCCCCACCTCTTATCCGCCCTCACACGGTTATAACAACCCCATGTGGCAGCACTATGGCAAGCTCGGTGATTACTTCTCAAGAATCCAGTCGCTTTCGGGCGCTACAAAGGGCGGCTCCAAGGTTCTCTTTATGACTCCCTTGGTTCAGGCAAAGCAGGATCTTGATCTTTCCAAGAACATCTTTGATTATCTTAAGGATAAATTCTCCATTCGTTACCTCGACGAGATTATGGAGTCCACCGTTACCGCTTCAATGAAGCTCGGTGTTGACCTTGACCTTATTTCCGAGGACGGCGCACCCGACATTACTGCAAATAACGGCGTAATGACCTATCGTGGCCACGAATACGAATATATTATCTTCCCCGCAATGACCTATATCGACAAGAATACCGCAGAACTTATCGCACGTCTTGCTGATGCAAACGTTAAGATGATCTTTGTTAACAATCTTCCTGTCGAGGTTGTTGACGCAGACGTTCCCGCACTTGACCGTGACTACGGCGAGGCCACTCTTATCTTTGAAAACGAGGGTGCAAGCTTCGCAGCATTCGATAAAAAGAACTGCTACCTCCTTACCGTCAAGAAGCGTCCCTTGGAGCTTGCAGACTTCAGAGAGGCACTTTCAAAGGCATTCAAGCCCGCAGATATCGCACTTTCAATGACCTCTACCGGCAACGTTTACATCGGTCACCGTGAAAACGACGATATCGACCTCTACTTCATCTCCAACGACGACAACTTCGATAACGAGATAAGAATTCCCAAGAAGCTCAGAAATCTTGCAATCTTAAGCCCCGATACTGCCGATCTTAAGACCGTTTACGTTGAAGGCGACGAGATAAAGATTCCTCTTGCAGCTTATGAAATGGTTGTTATTGTAAAGTCCAAGAAGGAAAAATTCGCTGCAAAGGCAAACTTTGCAAAGCCCGAGGCAGTTACAAGCGTTCTTTCGCTTTCTGAATTCACCTTCGTTCCCGAAAAGGAAAACGCACTCCGTGCAACATGGACCTATAAGCATAACGATAAGTACTATCCTGTACTTTCCTACTATTTCCCCGATTACGTTGCAAAGACCCTGAATATGGACTACGAAGTAAAATGGGATTTCGAAATTGCTTCCATGCCCGAGGTTCTTTACTTAAACGGCGAAACCAGAGACGTTACCGAGATCCTTGTAAACGGCAAGAAGTTTGACGTTGAGAGAAACATCAGAATCTGGGGCTTGAGAAACTTCCGCAAGGAAGTAACCTCCTTCCTTAACGAGGGCAAGAATACCATTATCGTTAAGGCTAAAACTCCCGATTGGGTTGGTATCCACGCACTTCCCTTCGTATTCCTGACCGGTGACTTCCTCGTTTCCGAAAACGACGTTCTCAGCGCTACTGTTGACCGCACCGTTAAGCTTGGCAACCTTGATACTCAGGGCTACAAGTACTTCACCGGAAACGGCAGCTACAAGACCACCTTCTTTGCAAAGAAGGGCAAGAAGACTCTTATCGAGCTTAACACAAGAGAAGTTGTTGGCGTTAAGGTAAACGGCGAGCTTGTTAAGGAAATTATGTGGCAGCCCAGAACTGCTGACATCACCAAGCTCATCAAGAATGGCGCAAACGAGCTTGAGCTTGTTATGACCGCAACCTACTCCAACCTTCTTGCTGATCCCGCAGGAAACAGCATCGACGAGGTTAAGATCATAACCTACTAAACCAAATTAAATCTCCGACAATGAAAATTGTCGGAGATTTTTTTATTTTTATATAAAAAACTACTGTTATTATATAATAATATATGTTATAATATAGTTTGAGAAAATATCGGGAGTGAGAAAAAATGATTTCGGAGATAATTTGCGTTGGCACAGAGCTTTTAACGGGCGACACCGTTAACACAAACGCATCGTATATTGCAAAGCGCTTAATGGGGCTTTCTTCAGGCTGTGTGTGGCAAAGCGTTGTGGGTGATAACCCCTCGCGCCTTTCCGATTCCTTTCTTACCGCCCTTAAAAGAAGTGAGATAATAGTCGTAACGGGAGGCCTTGGCCCCACAGAGGACGACCTTACAAAGGAAACGGCGGCAGATCTGTTGGTGCTTCCTCTTTATGAGGACGCAAAGACGTTAAACGAAATCTCCTCGTATTTTGCTTCGAAAAACAGAGAAATGCCCGAAATGAACAAAAAGCAGGCGCTTATTCCAAAGGGCGCCGTAATTCTGGAAAACGAAATAGGCACCGCTCCCGGCATACTTTTTGATTTTGACCTTCTTAAAAATCAGGGCAAATTCTACTCGCAGTATAAAACGAAATATTTAATACTTCTCCCCGGACCGCCCCGCGAAATGAAAAAGATGTGGGAAACGGCGGCAGAGCCTTATTTAAAAACGAAAATCAATGATTTTGCCCTTGTTTCGCATTATATGACTGTTTTCGGAATAGGTGAAAGCGCGGCGGCTGAAAGACTTGGCGATATTGTTTCGGGCAAAAATCCAACCGTTTCGCCCTATGCCAAAAACGGAAGCGTTACCTTCAGAATAACCGCAAGCGGCAAAACCGAGGAAGAGGCAGAAAAGCTTATTTCTCCCGTAATGGAGAAAATGAAAGAGCTTCTTTCGGGTTACATAGTAGGTATCGACACTGCCTCGATGGCAGAGGTTGCGGTTTCGGAGTTAAAACGTGCAAACAAAACCGTCACCTTTGCAGAAAGCTGCACGGGCGGACTTATCTCCAAAAAGATAACCGACGTATCCGGCGCCAGCGAGGTATTCAATATGGGCGCGGTAACCTATTCAAACGAAATAAAATCGCTTTTACTTTCGGTAAATGAAGAAACCCTTATGAGCCACGGCGCCGTTTCAAAGGAAACAGCGCTTGAAATGTGCAAGGGTGCGGCGCTTCTTTCGGGTGCCGATATTGCCGTTTCGGTAACTGGCATTGCAGGGCCCTTGGGCGGCAGCGAGGAAAAGCCCGTTGGCACCGTGTGGATAGGCATCTACACGAAGGACGGCTATCACAACGCAGAAAAACACCTTTTCGGTCACGGCAGAGCAAACGAGCGTGACTATATAAGAGAGCTCACAGCCGAAACCGCGCTGTGGAAGGTAATTTGCAAATTAAGAGAAGAAAAACAGGATTGATAATATGACAGAGCTTGAATCCACTTTTTTGGTGCTTCGCAAGCGGCTTCTGGAAAACGAATATTTGCGTCTTAACGATATGCAGCGCGAGGCTGTCTTTGCTTCTGAAGGTCCGCTTCTTATTTTGGCGGGCGCAGGAAGCGGAAAAACCACCGTTATCGTTAATAAAATTGCATATTTGTTAAAATACGGAAACAGCTATGAAAGCGACCTTATTCCCGCCAACGTAACCGAAGAGGATATTAACGAAATGGCACTTGCCCTCACAACGGGTATGACAGAGCGCGCACGCGAGCTAATAACCACGCTTCCCGTAAGAGGGGAAAACGTTTTGGCAATAACCTTTACCAACAAGGCGGCAGGCGAGCTGAAAGAACGAATTTCAGCGGCTTCACCCACCGCAAGCGAGGTAAACGCAAGAACCTTCCATTCCTTCTGCGCGCAGATACTTAGAATTGAAATTGAAAAGCTTAACTATTCAAGAAGCTTTACCATCTACGATACCGACGATTGCCGTACCGTTATAAAAACGTTGATCAAAGAGGAAGGCGTAAACGATAGGGATGTAAACCCCAAGCTCGTTCTGGCAATAATCTCAAAGGCGAAAAACGAAAACGTAACGGTTAAGGAATACCTCGATAACCAAAGAGGAAACGAAATTATAATAAAGCTTGCCGCCCGTTACGAGGAGGAGCTTAAAAAGGCAAACGCCCTTGATTTTGACGATCTTTTAGTTAAAACGGTAGAGCTTTTTGAGAATTTCCCCGAGGTGGCACGAAAATACCGAGAGAGATATAAATATCTGCTTGTTGACGAGTATCAGGATACAAACGCACTCCAGTATAAGCTTTTGTCATACCTTTGCCCCAAGGACGGAAATATTACCGTTGTGGGTGACGATGACCAGTCGATCTACCGCTTCAGAGGAGCAACGATTGAAAATATTTTAAGCTTTGAAAGCCGTTACAGCTCGGCAAGAGTTATAAGGCTTGAGCAAAACTACCGCTCTACAAAGACTATTCTCGATGCGGCAAACGCCGTTATCAAGAACAATAAGGGCAGAAAAGGCAAAACCCTTTGGACAGGCGGCGAAAAGGGCGAAAAAATAACCTACTACAACACCGCCGACGGTCTTAATGAGGCGAAATTCATTGCAAAAACGATCGAGGACGGCAAACAGAAATATTCCGATTACGCCGTGATTTACCGTACCAATGCGCAAAACAGAAATATATCCGAAACCCTTTCGCGCTACGGCATTCCAAACAGGGTAATCGGCGGCGTAAGGTTTTATGACCGCAAGGAAATAAAGGACGTAATGAGCTATCTTGCAGTTGTGGCAAACCCTGCCGACAGCCTTCGTTTAAAGAGAATTATAAACGAGCCCTCAAGAAAGATCGGCGCAACGTCACTTCAAAGGATTGAGGATATTGCCGCCTCTTACGGCTGCTCGACCTTTGACGTGCTTGAAAGGGCAGGGGAATTCCCCGAGCTTTCAAGGGCAAAAAGCGGCATAGACGAATTCGTTTCACTTATAAACAGAATAAGAGAAATAAAAAGCGCATTTACCTTGACCGAGCTTTTTGACGAGCTTTTAGAGCGCTCGGGCTATGAGGAAATGCTTGTAAGAGAGGGAAACGAGGAAGCGCGTGACCGCTTGAATAACGTTTACGAATTTAAGTCGGCAATAGCCGCCTATGAAAAGGATCACGCCGACGAGGGCGCTACCCTCGAAGGATTTTTGGAGGAAATAAGCCTCGTTGCCGATGTTGACAATCTTGACCCCGATGCCGACGCGGTAACGCTTATGACTCTTCACAGCGCAAAGGGCCTTGAATTTCCCACCGTATTTCTTGCGGGTATAGAGGAGGGGATTTTTCCCTCGCTTGCATCGCAGGGAGAGGACGGCGGAATTGAGGAGGAGCGCCGCCTTGCCTACGTTGGTATAACAAGAGCGAAAAAGAAGCTTTACATCACCGCGGCAAAGGAAAGAATGCTTTACGGCTACACACAGCACAATCCACCCTCGCGCTTTATTGAGGAAATCCCCGATGAGCTTCTTGATATAAAAGAGGACTTTACCGACCTTTCGAGATTCAAGCGCATTTCAAATGATTTTGAAATAAGAAGCTACAAGGCAGATAGCTACAAGGAGCCTGTAAAACCCAAATATAACTTTGATCTTTCCGATTCAAAGCCCGCACCTGCGGTAAAGAAGGAAAGCTTCAAGGCAGGCGATAAGGTTTCTCACCCCACCTTTGGAGAAGGAAAGGTTATATCGGCGTCTCCTATGGGTAACGATACCCTTTTGGATATAGAATTTGGCACGGGCAGAAAAAAGCTTATGGCAAATTATGCCCGAATGAAAAAACTGTAAGGAAGTGCTTTTATGAAAAAGATTACGGTTGCAATACTTTTCGGCGGAGTTTCAAGCGAATATACCGTTTCGCTTTCCTCCGCAACCTCTGTTATAAATAACATCGACAGAGAAAAATACGACGTTGTGCTTATCGGCATAACCAAAGACGGCGTATGGTACCGCTACAACGGCCCCGTTTCCGAAATAAAGCCCGATAACTGGTGTAAGCCCGAATACTGCGTTAAGGCGATTGTTTCCCCCTCGCGTGATGACGGCGGCATCATAGAGCTTTCGGATCCCGTAAAGGTTACCAAAATCGACGTTGCCTTTCCCGTTTTTCACGGCAAAAACGGTGAGGACGGCACCGTTCAGGGCCTTTTCGAGCTTGCAGGCATAAAATACGTCGGCTGCGGCGTGCTTGCCTCCTCTGTTGGAATGGATAAGGATTTTGCTCACAAAATCGTTTTACAGGCAGGCCTTGACGTGCCTAAATTCTTTACCTTCAACGAGGGCGAGGAGCTGCCTGAAATGGTAAATAAGGCAAAAACACTCGGCTTCCCCATCTACGTAAAGCCCGTTAACGCAGGCTCTTCAATAGGCATTACCAAGGCAAAGAATGAGGAAGAGCTTAAAAACGGCATCATTGAGGCATTCAGGCACGACAGAAAGGTTACCGTTGAAGAAAATATCGACGGCTTTGAGGTCGGCTGTGCCGTTATGGGCAACGCGGCGGGAAATCTCGTAATAGGCGAGGTTGACGAAATTGAAATTGAAGGCGGATTTTTCGATTTTGGCGAAAAATACAGCCTCTTTAAATCAAAAATACATATGCCCGCAAGAATTTCTCCCGAAATGAGCAAGCGCGTTAAGGAAACCGCACTCAAGCTTTACGAGGTGCTTGACTGTCAGGGTCTTGCCAGAGTGGATATGTTCATTTACGGTGACAGAATAGTATTTAACGAAATCAATTCAATTCCCGGCTTTACCGATAAAAGCCGTTATCCCAATATGATGAAGGGCGCGGGAATTGCATATCCCGAGCTTATAGACCGTCTTATCGGTTATGCCTTATCAAAATAAAAAAGGTGATTTAAGTGGTAGAAACAAGTCGCGCGTGGGTTGAAATAGATACTGAAATATTAAAAAGTAACTATAAAAAGGTTGCTTCGTTTGTCAGTCCCTCGTCGGTAATGGCAATCGCCAAGGCCGAAGCGTACGGACACGGCGCGGTGCCGTTTTGTCACGCGCTTTCGGAGGAAGGCTGCAATGCCTATGCCGTTGCTTCCGTTTCCGAGGCAATAAATCTTCGCAAAAACGGCGTTTCGGGGCTTATCTTCGTGCTTGGCTGGGCTGATCCTGCCGTGGCAAAGGAAATTTACGAAAACGATATTACCGTTTCTGCGGTATCCTATAATCACGCGCTGAATATGAGCAAAACGGGCTATGCCGTTAAAATGCACGTTGCAATCGACACGGGCATGAAGCGGCTCGGAGAACCGTTTGATTCAGAGCTTCTTTTTGAAATTTACCGCCTTCCCAACATAAAAATAACGGGAAGCTACAGCCATCTCGCAATGGCCGACAGTATGGAGCAGTGTGACCGCGAATTTACCTCTCTCCAGATAAAAAGATTTGAAGATACTGTGGCAATGCTTAAAGAAAAGGGGGCAGACGTAGGCTCACTTCACCTTCAGGCAAGCTACGGAATTGTAAATCAGCCGAAAAATCACTACGATTTTGTCCGCCCGGGCCTTTTGCTTTTTGGAATTAAAAGTCTTGAGGAGGATGTTTGCAAAACCGATCTTTCGCTTTCTCCCGCCCTTTCAATAAAGGCGCGAGTTGCATCGGTAAAGGCGGTAAAGGCAGGAGAGTGCGCGGGCTATAACCGCCATTTTGAAGCAAAAAGAGATTCGCTTATTGCCGACGTAACGGTAGGATATTGCGACTTTTTGCCAAGAAATTATTTCCAAAACGGCGGCTACCTTTTGATAAACGGTAAAAAAGCACCTGTTGTTGACCTTTGTATGGATCAGCTCCTTGCCGACGTCACCGACGTTGACAACGTAACCGAGGGCGACGTTGTAACACTTATAGGTAAAGACGGCAACGAGCAGATAACCGCAGAGGAAATTGCAAAAAAATGCGGCACCATATCGAACGAGATAGTTTCACGAATTCACTCGCGCGTTGGCGTGGTATATAAATAATCTGTTGCAAAAACAATCTTTTTGTGTTAAAATATAAAAGCAGAAAGGGTTTTGATTATGAAAAAGATAATTGCCTTAATTTTGGCGTTGATTTTTTCACTTTTGCTTTTGGTTTCGTGCGGAGAAGAAAATAGCGGCTCTCAAAGCAGCGCACCCGCAAGCAGCACCCCGGCAAGCAGCGGAAGCGGAATAGGAAATTCGCAGGGCGATAACGAAGGCTCATATATGCCTGATTGGTAATTTGAAAGGAAAAGATTATGAAAAAAACAGTAGTAGCATTATTTGTATTATTCGTTTTGATTTTTGTAATGGCAGCGTGCAGTGAGGGTGTATTGAATTCCTCAACGCCCGAAAGCTCCGTAACGGGCGAAAGCTCGGGCGCAAGCAGTGAAACGGGCAGCAGTGACAACCAAGGTAGCTATAACCCCGATTGGGGCATCTCCTCTGAAGAAGCCTCGAGCGAAGCGGCTTCAAGCGAAACTCCCTCAAGCGACGTAACCTCGTCGGAGGAATCGTCAAGTGAAGCAACCTCAAAGCCTGCTTCAAGCAGCACCGAATCATCAAACACGGTATCAAGCGAGGTTACCTCGTCGGAAACCTCATCAAGCCAAACCTCGTCAAATACCTCAAAACCGCTTGTTTATTGTCCTGAGTGCGGATTCGTGCCCGAGGATCAGCTTGATGCACCCAAGCATTGCCCCGAGTGCGGCGCCGTGTATATAGATAACGGCTGGTCAAGCGGCTGGCATTGATTTTAAAAGTGAAATACTCTCTTGAAATTCAAGAGAGTATTTTTTTATTTGCAGAGGCGTCCAGTAGCCTTTTGCAAAGAGTGTAAAAATCAATTCCCGCCGCCGCGGCCTCCTTTGGTAAAAGGCTCGTTTCGGTCATTCCGGGGTTGGCGTTTGTTTCGATAAGGTAGATTTCTCCGCTGTCGGTCATTATCATATCACTTCTTGAAACGGCCTCAAGACCGAGCGCCTCTGAAGCTGAAAGTGCGCATTTTCGCAGGGCCGCATCCTCTTTGGGAGTGATTTTTGCAGGGCAGATTTCATCGGTAAGCCCCGAAACGTATTTGTTTTTGTAATCGTAAAATCCGCTTTTCGGTTTTATTTCAATTGGCGGCAAGGCGCCGCCCTGCAATACGCCAACCGAAAACTCTCTACCCTCGATTTTTTCTTCAATAATCGCGCTTTCTTCTATTTTAAAGCAAACGTCAAGCGATCTTTTTAACTCAAATAAGCTGTTTGCAAAACTCACTCCAACGCTTGAGCCTGCCGAGCAGGGCTTTACGCAAAGAGGAAACGAAAGCCCCGAAAGCTTTGGCTTTTCACCCTTCTTGACAATGCGCCAATCCGGCGTTTTAAGCCCTGCAAACTTAAATAAAAGCTTTGAAAGATGCTTGTCCATAGAAACGGCCTCCGATTTAAAGGAGTTACCCGTAACCGCTATACCCTCTGCTTCGAAAATCGCCTTTATCGTGCCGTTTTCGCCCATTTTGCCGTGAAGTGCAATGAAAACGGCATCGGCACGCCTTGCAACTGCCAAAATGCCCTCTCCAAAGGCTTTTTGGGGAGAGGTGTGTAAATTTGCCACCTCATCGGCGCGCGGCTCTGAAACGGATTTAAAGGGGGTAAAAGGGTCTGCGTCGTATGCGGCGTCGATAACCGCAACCTCGTGACCCGACAAAAGAAGCTCGCGAGCAACCCGTTTGCCCGATAAAAACGAAACCTCCCTTTCGGGTGAAAGTCCGCCTGTCAAAACCAGAATCCTCATAAAATCAGCCTTTCGAAAAAATACTCTTGCTATATTTTATTCAAAAGAAAAAAATTTGCTAATTTTCAAAAGCAAGCGTCGGGAGATGTTGACAATTTTCGATTTTTTATGTTATTATATATATTAGAAAATTTCGGAGGTAAAACCGATGCTTTACGTAATAGTTAATCCCACGGCGGGAAAGGGAAAAGCCTTAAAGGCAGGAAAAAAGGTTGAGGCAGAGCTTATAAAAAGGGGAGTGGAGTTTGAACTTCACTACACCGAATATAAGGGCCACGCCACCCTTCTGGCACAAGATGCCGTTAAAAGAGGAATTGAAACGGTAATGTCTGTCGGCGGCGACGGCACGTCGTACGAAACCGTCTGCGGCTTAAAGGGTTCTGATACTACCCTTGCAATTATCCCCGCAGGCACGGGAAACGATTTTATAAGAGCACTCGGTATACCCACCGACACGGTAAAGGCAGTTGACTGGTATCTCACCCACGCGGCAAGAGAGGCAGACTGCGGAAGCGTTAACGGCAGACTCTTTTTAAATGCCTGCGGCACGGGCTTTGATATAACGGTGCTTGATTACGCCGAAAAGGCAAGAAAATATTTAAGCGGTCCGCTTACCTACCTTTACGGAGTAATAAAAACGGTTTTCAACTTCAACCCCACGAGCGTTAAAATAACGGCAGACGGCAAAGAGGTTTTTGATGGCGATATCCTCGTAATCGCTGTTTCAAACGGCTCCTATTACGGCGGCGGCATTAAAATCGCTCCCAACGCCACCACCGACGACGGACTTTTTGATCTCACAATCGTAAGACCGATCGGCTCAAGCGCCAAGATGATGACCTATCTCCCCGGGCTTGTAGGCGGCAAGGTGCTTACCTTCAAGGAAACCACTGCGTTAAAAGCTAAAAAGGTAACCGTTGAAAGCAAGGGAATGCGCTTTAACATCGACGGAGAGATAATAAAGACCGACGTTGCCGAGCTTGAGCTGATTGCCGGCGGAATTAAAATTCATTATTAAAACAAAAAAAGCACCTCGCAATATGCGAGGTGCTTTTTGCAGAAATCATTTAAAATCGGGAATGTCTTCACTATTGATAATTGCTCCGCTTTTAAATTCGAGAGCTGAAACAACGTGAGTGGATTTTTCTTCGTTAAAAACAAAACCTATCGTTACAACGCCGTCGGTCGTTAAAAAGCTTTTTGAGTAAGGCTCTTTTGCTTGTGCCTTGAAGCTTTCGAGGACTTCGTCGCTGATAGACGTACCGAACTTTTCTGCTAACTTTTCCAAAGAACTGGCGCCCATAGCGTCGGAACTGTCAAGCGCGGCGAGATATTTATCGTTACCTGTAATTTTATCAATTTCACTTGCCGCGGTGCTTCCGATAACAACCGACTTGAAATCCGCATAAGAGGGCATGCCGTAAACCCAATATACTTCAGAGGCAACGTAGTTCATATCGGTATTTTTTTCGGTTGAAGCGGGGGTTGCGTCAAAGAAAAGATAAACGTAGCCGCCGCCTTCGATTTTATAAACGGTATATATTTTTCCGTTATTACTCTTTAGAAAATCATTGGGATTTTTGATAATAAGACTTCCGAATGAGCGTGAAGGGGCATTGTTCACTAATTCTTCATTCTTGGTAAACTTCGGTATTTGATTATATGCCTCCTCAAAAGATAGGGTCTTTTCAAGTCCTCTTACATTATTGTTTTTTGAAATTGAAAGCATAAGCTCTACTTTTTCTTTTTTGTTACCGAGTTCAAAGGATTCTGCAAGCTCGCGGTAGCTTTTGCTGTTAAGAGACGATAAAGCACCGCCGATTACTGTGGTAAAAGCAATAGCGAAAACCGTTGCAACCACTACCAAAATTGTAATAACCGATTTCTTTTTCATAAAACTACCTTCTTTCTTTTGAATTTGAAATTATTTTGTGATTTAAGAGGGAACTGCAAAATACAAGATGTCACTGTTATAACAATCTGTTAGATCTCCTTTAATAATTCAATTTTACCACATTGTTATTTTTTTGTCAATCTATTTTAAGGATTTTCTAAGTCGCGTATCATTAACTATAATAAAAGCCTTCCTTTCGGAAGGCTTTTATTATTTTATTACGGATTGAACGAATAGTTGGGAGCCTCTTTGGTTATGTAGATATCGTGGGGGTGGCTCTCCTTAAGACCTGCGGAGGTGATTCTTACAAACTGTGCGTTCTGCTGAAGGGTCTCGATGTCCTTCGCGCCGCAGTAGCCCATACCTGCCTTTAAGCCGCCGAGTAACTGATAAACGGTGTCGGCCGCCGCACCCTTGT
>JAZRNU010000153.1:0-13299 GCA_045648325.1 Eubacteriales bacterium
GACCGCTTGGCCTCCGACTTAGGCGTTATAGATATGGGTACGGGTAACAATGCCCGCGTTGACGGATATATCATCGGCGGTAAATCGGGAACGAGTGAAAAGCTCGATAAGAGAAACGAAAACGGTGAGGTATGGCTTTACGTAAACTCCTTTATAAGCGTTGCTCCCGCCGACGATCCCGAAATAGTAATACTCACGGTCTTTGACGAGCCTCTTGATACAAGCAGCAGTAACTACTATAACTCACCTGCAAGACTTAACAAAGAGGTTCTCACCACCGTTTTACCTTATCTTGGCTTACAGCCGAATCAAACCGACGATTCAGACGTTGTCAAGGTTGGAAATTACGTTGGAAAAACAGTAACCGAAAGCAAAAAGGCAATAACAGAGCTTGGCCTTAACGTAAAGGTTGTAGGTACGGGCGATGAAATAAAATATCAGCTTCCCGCCAAAAACGAAAAGGTTGAAAAGGGCGCAACGGTAACCCTTTACACCACGAGTGTTGAGTCAATAGAAGCCGTGGAGGTGCCCGACGTAACGGGAAAAACTCTTGAGGAAGCAAGGCAGATACTTAACGAAAAAGGCTTTAATATAAAGCTTAAAGAAAATTACAAGGACCTTAAAAATACAATAGTAGGAAGTCAAAGCCCCGTCGCAGGAGAGGTAAAGGCTGCAGGACAGCTTATAACGCTTGAGCTTTACTACCTTTCCGAGGACTATAATAACGTTTTCGACTAATTTTATCTACGAGGTGCATCCTATGAAGCTCAAAGCGCTTTTAAAGGATGTTGAAGTTCTGTCGGACTATCAGCCCGACAGGGAAGTACGAAAAATTGCGGTTGTTTCGGGAGAAGCAACCGAGGACTCGCTTTTTATAGCGGTAAAGGGAGAACGGTTTGACGGAGAAAAATATCTTGCCGAGGCAAAAAGTAAAAACGCCGTAACGGTAGGCGAGGAAAATGCCGACGTTTTGGTTGGTGACGCCGTTTTGGCAAGAAACACGATCTGGCGAAACTTCTATAACGAGCCCGACCGCGAGCTTGATATTATCGGGGTGACGGGTACGAACGGCAAAACCACGGTAACCTATCTCACCCGCCATATTTTCGAGCAAACGGGAATTAAAACGGGAGTTATAGGTACCGTTGCAAACGTTACGGGAAAGGAAAACGATCCGTCGGTGCAGACCACACCCTCGCCAAATGAGCTTTACAGACTCTTTGATAAGATGAAGGGAAACGGCCTTAAAAACGTTTGCATGGAGGTTTCCTCCCATTCTCTTGTTCAAAGAAGATGCAGTCAGCTTGACTTTAAGGCGGTGGCAATAACGAACCTCACGGAGGATCATCTCGATTACCACGGAAGCATGGAAAACTACTTGAATGCAAAGCTTCTTATAGTCAATCAGACAAGGTCGCTTGCGGTAAATCTTGATGACGTAAGCAAAAATGCCTTTTTAGAAAAGGCAAGGAAAAAGGGAATAAAGGTCATTACCTACGCCATTAACGATAAAAAAGCCGATATTTCAGCCAAAAAGCTTGAATTACACAAAAATAAAACAGTTTTCAGCGTTTTATACGATAAAAAGGAAATAAAAACCGAAATAAATATTCCGGGAGAATTTTCCGTTTACAACGCACTTGCGGCAATTTCACTTGCGGTTTTGTGCGGTGTTCCGTTTGAAGAGGCGGCAACCTCGATAAAAAGCGCAAGCGGAATAAAGGGCAGAATGGAAAGCTTCCAAACCAAAAACGGTGTTACGGCAATAATCGACTACGCCCACACGCCCGACGGCCTTGAAAAGGTCCTTATAACCCTTAAAAAGTTAAAAAGCGGCGGACGAATAATAACGGTTTTCGGTTGCGGCGGCGACAGAGAAAAGGAAAAGCGCCCCAAAATGGGAAAAATTGCGGCAAAATATTCCGACCTCGTAATAATTACCTCGGATAACCCACGGAGCGAGGAGCCTCACGCAATAATTGAAGAAATAGCCAAAGGCTCATCGGCATTCAAAACGCCGCAACTTATAATTGAGGACAGACGCGCGGCAATTAAAACCGCAATGCAAAACGCCAAAAGAGGCGATATTGTTTTACTTGCGGGAAAGGGCCACGAAAACTATCAGATATTAAAGGATAAAACCGTAAATTTTGATGAAGCGGAAATTCTTAAAGCATATATTTAACGTTTTACATTAAACCGACGTAAAAGGAATGATGACGAAATGGAAAAGCTTACTGCACAAGAAATAGCAAAAATGACAGGCGGAAAAATCGTTTCCGGCAACCCTCTTGCAGAGTGCATCAGCGCCGAAATCGACTCAAGAAGGGTAACGGCTCATTCGATGTTTTTTGCAATAAAGGGAAGCACCACCGACGGACATATTTATATTGATGCCGCAATAGAAAAGGGCGCGAAAATAATAGTAATAGAAAAGCCTTTTTCAGAGCTTTCTTTACAGCGCGCAAGCGAAGCAACCTTCATTGAGGTTATTTCGTCCGAAAGAGCGCTCGGCGCTCTTGCCCTTGCTTACCGCCTCCGCTACGAGATTCCGGTAGTAGGCGTAACGGGAAGCGTTGGAAAAACCACCACAAAGGAAATGATCTACGCCGTAATGAGCGCCTCTCACAGCGTGTTAAAAAGTGAGGGTAACTACAACAGCGAAACGGGACTTCCTCTTTCGGTGCTCAATTTATCGGAAAACCACACCGCTGCAGTGCTTGAAATGGGAATGGACGCAGCAGGCGAAATAGATTATCTCACAAGAATTGCACGTCCTGCGGTAGCGGTTATTACGAATATAGGCGTTTCTCACATCGAAACACTCGGAAGCCGCAAAAATATTTTAAAGGCAAAGCTTGAAATAGAAAACGGCCTCGGAGCCGATGGAACCTTGGTACTGAATGCCGATGACGATATGCTCTGGAGCGTTGCTGGAAATCTTTCTCACCCCATAATTTACTACGGCATTGAAAACGAGCTTGCGAGCTACCGCGCCGAAAATATAAGATATCTTGCCGATAAAACTGTATTTACGGTAGTAACGCCCTATGAAAAATTCGAAGCGGAAATAAAGGCGTTTGGCAAACACAACGTATTAAACGCACTTGCCGCAACGGTTGCGGGCTATCTCACAGGACTTACCACAGAGGAAATAATAAAAGGACTTTTTGAATTCAAGGGCGAGAAAATGCGCCAGAATATCTACGATTACGAGGGCGTAACCTTAATGGAGGATTGCTACAACGCAAGTCCCGACAGCATGAAAGCCGCCTTCGACGTTGTTTCAAGAAGACCCGAGGATTTAAAAATCGCACTTCTTGCCGATATGCTCGAGCTTGGAGAAAAAAGCCCCGAATACCATTTCAAAACGGGTGCAGAGGCGGCAAAGGTGTTTGATAAAATTATCTGCTACGGTGAAATGGCAAAAAACATAGCCGACGGCGCAAACTCTGTAAAGCCCTGTGCCGTTTGGGTTGAAAAGTCGTTTGATGCGGCAGCCGCACTTTGCGAATCTGCAAAAAAGGGTGCAATAATACTCTTTAAAGCAAGTCGCGGAATGAAGGCTGAGGAAACTGTTGAAAAATTCAAGGAAGGCTGGAAAAACTGATGTCCGGAATGCTTTTTGTGCTTTTAGCACTTCTTATTTCTTTTGCAATATCCGTAATACTTTGCCCCATGGTCATACCCTTTTTGAAAAAGCTTAAATTCGGTCAGACCATACTCGAGGAAGGCCCGAAATGGCACGAGGGCAAGCAGGGAACACCCACTATGGGCGGAATTGTATTTATAATTGCCTTTGTAGTGGCGGCGCTTTCCTTCTCGCTAAGCGGCCTGTCAAGCGGTGATTACCGTGTTTTAACGGTAATAATCGGCTCACTTTTGTTTGGAGCAATCGGATTTGCCGACGATTTCATAAAGGTTGTTTTAAAAAGAAATCTGGGACTAAGCGTTTCGCAGAAGTTTATTCTTCAGTTTCTTTTTGCAGGTGCCTTCGTTGCGGCAATGGCAGTGCTCGGATACACCTCAACCGAAATAAGACTTCCTTTTACCGACACAATGCTTGATCTGGGTATATTTTACTATCCTCTGACAATATTAGTAATAGTCTTTTTCAATAACTGCTTCAATCTTGCCGACGGCATCGACGGACTTCTTTCGGCAGAATCTGTTCCGTCCTTTGCAATAATTGCCCTCGTTGCCCTCTCACTCGGTGCCGACGATATGGCGATTATGCTTTCAGCCGCAATCGGTGCAGTGCTCGGATTTCTTATTTTCAATATGAATCCCGCAAAAATATTTATGGGTGATACAGGCTCGCTTTTCCTCGGAGGACTTTTCGTTCTTTCGGGCGTGGCGCTTGACCTTACCCTGATGCTCTTCCTTGCCGGAATAATGACTGTTATTGAAAGCCTTTCCGTTATATTGCAGGTTGGCTATTATAAAATCAGTCACGGCAAAAGACTCTTCAAAATGTCCCCCATTCATCATCACTTTGAGCTTTCGTGCTGGAGTGAAAACAAGATTGTTATCGTATTTACCGTAATAACCTTCTTCTTCTGCCTTATATCCTTCTTTATGTTTGGGGTATAAAGCTGATAAAAATTCATTGAAAGGAGCTGAATTCGCTTGAAAAGAGAAGAAATTAACGAAGAAAATAAAAAACAGAAAAACGTTGAAGCCCGTAACGTGGCGAGAATGAACGCAAAAGCGGAATTCAGAACAGCTCCTGCAACAATGAAATTATGGGCAAAAGGACTTCCTGCCGACACCCTTTTCATGGCACTTGTCTTTACCCTTTTGGCAATCGGACTCGTAATGGTATTTTCCGCAAGCTTTGTTTGGGGATTTTACCAAAACGGCGGCGACAGCTACTATTACATTAAAAAACAGCTTGGATTTGCCGCTATCGGCGTGGCGGCTATGCTTTTCGTCTCAAAGCTTAACTACAACGTTTTGAGATTTGCGGCATACCCCGCATATTTTGCTTCGTTGGTTTTGCTCGGAATTGCACTTGTTATGGGCAACGGCGACGTAAACCGATGGATAACGCTTTTCGGCATAACTCTTCAGCCCTCCGAAATCGCAAAACTCGGCACAATAATGTGTCTTTCACTTTATATGGCGGTAAACTACAACAAAATGAAGACCTTTCTCCACGGTTTTGTAATACCGCTTGCAATAATTGGCCTTCCCGCATTTCTCACTGTGATTGAGCCTCACCTTTCGGGCGCAATACTCATTGCGGGTGTTGGACTTGTGCTTATCTTCGTTGGCGGCACAAGCCTTAAATTCCTACTTCCCACTGGCGGCATTGCGGTGCTTGGCGGCGCGGCAGGTGTTATGCTTCTCGGAAACTACATGACAGACCGAATAAACATCTGGCTTGATCCCTTCAAGGATCCCTTGGGCGCAGGCTTCCAGACCATTCAGGGACTTTATGCAATCGGATCAGGCGGCCTTTTTGGCTTGGGACTTGGCAAATCGCGTCAGAAATATCTCTATATACCCGAGCCGCAAAACGATTTTATCTTTGCAATCGTCTGCGAGGAGCTTGGCTTTGTCGGGGCACTTATAATTATTTCGCTTTTCGTTATTCTCATATACCGCGGCTATAAAATTGCAATGAACGCGCCCGATAAATTCGGCTTTTTCCTTGTAGTTGGCATAATTACGAGAATTGCGCTTCAAACTGCGCTTAATATTGCCGTTGTAACAAACACAATACCAAACACCGGAATATCGCTTCCGTTTTTCAGCTACGGCGGCACGTCACTTGTAATACTTCTTGTTGAAATGGGAATAGTTCTTTCCGTTTCGAGATATTCGAGATTAAATAAAAATTGAGGTGAAAGAGTTGAAGGTAATAATGGCTGCGGGCGGTACGGGCGGACATATCTATCCCGCTATCGCAATAGCAAACGAGCTTAAAAGCCGTTACGGCGCGGAAATACTCTTTATAGGTCAGAAAAACAGACTTGAAGCCACTCTTGTACCCAAGGCGGGCTACAAAATAGAATTTATCCGCTCGGGTGTTTTTTACAGAACAAACCCTTTTAAAAATATCCGAAGCATCTACCGCATAAGCAAGGCTCTTTCAAAATCCAAAAAGATAATAAAGGAATTCAAGCCCGATATCGTTATCGGAACGGGCGGTTATATAAGTGCGCCCACGGTAATTGCCGCACAAAAGCTCGGCATCAAAACCGCAATACACGAGCAGAACGCATTTTTGGGCGTTGCAACGAGAATTGTTTCCAAAAAAGCCGATATCCTCTTTTTGAGCTTTGATAAAAACGCAAATTCCGCAACCGCAAAAAAGATAATCGTAAGCGGAAACCCTGTAAGAACCGAATTTTTAAAGGGAAACAAGGACGAAGCAAGAAAAAATCTCAAGGTCGATGCCCGCCCGCTTCTTTACATATCGGGAGGCTCGCAGGGCGCGGGAAAAATCAACTATTCAGTAATTGATTTCCTTGAAAAAGAGGAAAACAGAAATCAGTATAATATCATTATGTCAACGGGCAATCAGTATTACGATGAAATAATAGAAGAAATCAAAGCCCGCGGCATAACGATACCCGAAAATATAAATATCATACCCTATGCCGACAACGTTCCCGAAATTATGACGGCAGCAGACGTTGCAATAACCCGAAGCGGCGCAATAACCCTTGCGGAAATAGCCGTAATGGGACTTCCGTCAATACTTGTGCCTTCTCCCAACGTAACCGATAATCATCAGTATTTCAACGCAAAGGCATTTGCAGACGTCGGTGCGGCGGTGCTTATTCCCGAGGAGGAATTCTCCGCAAAGCTTCTTACCGAAACGTTAAACGGTATTTTTGGCAAGAATAACGCACTTTCCTCAATGTCAAAGGCGGCGCGATTGGTAGCAAAGCCCGAGGCGTTAAACACGATAATCGAATCAATCTCTGAATTACTTTAATATTCATTCACCGCTTTTAATTTCGCGGCATAGTATAAATCAAGCGTAAATCAAAAGCGGAGGGTGAAATATGACAAAATTATATATCGAAGGCAAAAAGCGCCTTGAAGGCACAATAATGGTTCAAGGTGCAAAAAACAGCATTTTGCCGATTTTGGCGGCATCTATATTGCCGTGCGGTGAATCGGTCATCGAAAATTGCCCCGCAATAAGCGATACCGACGTTGCTGTGTCGATTTTGAAAAATCTCGGTTGTGCGGTTTCCCGCGAAAGCGGCGTAATAACCGTAAATTCCGAAAATATAAACGGATATGAAATCGAAGACTCGCTTATGCGCAAAATGCGTTCGTCAATCATATTTTTGGGCGCAATTTTGGCAAAAACGGGCAGGGCGAGAATTAGTATGCCCGGCGGTTGCGAGCTTGGTCCGAGACCGATAGATCTTCATTTAAGGGCTCTTGAAAAGCTTGGAGCGGTGATAAACGACGATCACGGATATCTCGAATGCAGATGCGACGGCGGCTTAAAGGGTGCCGAAATAAATTTAAGCTTTCCGAGTGTTGGAGCAACCGAAAATATTATGCTTGCTGCTGTTTTGGCAAAGGGAACAACGGTAATTACAAATGCGGCAAGAGAGCCCGAAATCGACGATTTGAAAAGCTTTTTGAACGAAATGGGCGCAAAAATTTCAACAGACGGCGGACAGATGATAATAACGGGCGTTAAAAAGCTTTATCCCGTGGTGCACAGAGTTATTCCCGACAGAATAGTCGCTTCTACATATCTTGCCGCTATTGCGGCAACCGGCGGAAGGGGAAAGCTGATTGGTGTAAATCCGCTTCATTTTTCTTCGGTTCTTGCCGCGCTTTCCGATGCGGGTGCGGGAGTACATTTTACAGAAAATACCGTTGAGATAAAATCAAACGGTAAGTTAAAGGGCATAAGAAACCTGCGTACTATGCCGTATCCCGGATTTCCCACCGACGCACAGGCTCCCATAATGGCGCTGATGACTACCGCAAAGGGCGACAGCGTTTTCGTTGAAACGATTTTCGAAAATCGCTTCAAGCACGTAAACGAGCTTGTGAGAATGGGGGCTAAAATAACGGTCCAGGACCGCGTTGCGGTGGTCGAGGGCGTTGAAAGGCTTACGGGAGCACGGGTTGAAAGCACTGACTTAAGAGGCGGCGCAGCCCTTGTGGTAGCTGCACTTGCGGCTGAAGGTGTAACCGAAATTGATAACGTTTTTCATATCGATAGAGGATATGAAAAAATAGAGGAGAATTTAAAGGCGCTTGGCGCAAATATAAAGAGAATATAAAAACGGAGAAAATGTTGAAAAAGAAGGTTAAAAGAAGAAAATCCCACTTAAACAGAAAAAGGGGAGGACGCGGATTTGCGTTTCTGGCGGTCCTCATTGCCGTTGCGCTTGGCGTAACGGTTTTTCTGCTTGCCAAAATCCGCAATGTTTCCGTTCAAGCTCCTGAGCGATATACCGCAAACGAAATAATCGAATGCGCAGGGATAAAGGTCGGTGACGGTATTCTCTTTTTGAATGAAAACAAGATAATTTCAAAAATCAAGGAAAATTACAGCTACGCCGAGAACGTTGAAATCAAAAGAGATTATTTTCATCTTTCGGTTACCGTTATCATAACCGACGCCAAGGAGGCGGTTTCGGTAGCAGTTACGGAGGGTTATGCCGTAATTGATAAAAACGGAAAGGTTCTTGACGTCAGAGAAACAAAGCCTAATCTCCCCGAGCTTGTCGGTTCGGGAATAACCGAGGTAAAAAAAGGCGAAAAGGCAGCCTTCCGCGATGAAACAACCGAAAGAATATACAAAAGCGTATGGGAAGAGCTTGTTAAAGCCGAGCTTTCCGATAAAATAAGCGAGCTTAACGTTTCAAAACGTTACAACATAACCTTCGATTATCTGGCAAAAATAATGATAAATTTAGGCAATGCCGACAACGTTGAAAAGAAGATAAAAGCGGCAATGATATGCGTTGAGGATAACGCCGATAAGGACGAAAAGGCCGAAATCAAGTTTCAGGACGACACCGCAAAGCAGACAATTTACCACCCTCTTACCGATGAGGAATGGATAGATATAAAATTAAACGGATAATTTTAATAAAACACTTGAAAAATTGCTCATAATGTTATAAAATATAATAGTATTAAAAGATGCAAGGAGTAGAAAAAATGGCTTTCCGAATTGCTGAAGAAATGAACAAGGTTGTCCGCATAAAAGTAGTCGGAGTTGGCGGCGCCGGCAAAAACGCTATCAACAGAATGGTTGAAGAAAACGTTCAGGGCGTTGAATTTATAGCAATAAACACCGATTTGCAGGATCTTTATATGACCAATGCAAATCACAAAATACAGATTGGCGAGAAGGTTTCAAGGGGTCTTGGCGCAGGCGCTAACCCCGAAATAGGCAGACTTGCGGCAGAAGAAAGCCGTGAGCTTATTGCCGACGCTTTAAAGGGCGCCGATATGGTATTTATTACCGCAGGTATGGGCGGCGGCACCGGAACCGGCGCAGCTCCCGTGGTTGCATCGGTTGCAAAGGAGCTTGATATTCTCACCATCGGCGTAGTAACCAAGCCCTTCTCATTTGAGGGAAGGAAAAGAATGCAGCAGGCAGAGGCGGGCGCTGCAAATCTTATGGAAAACGTCGATTCGCTCGTAGTTATCCCAAATGATCGCTTAATAAGCATTCTCGACGGTAAAATCGAGCTTCGCGAGGCATTCAAAACTGCCGACGTAGTTTTGAAGCAGGGTATTCAGGGTATATCCGACCTTATCACCGTTCCCGGACTTGTTAACCTCGACTTTGCCGATATCAAGTCGGTAATGAAGGATGCGGGCAAGACCCACATCGGCATCGGCTACGGCGAGGGCGCAAACAAAGCGGAGGACGCTGCAAAGGCTGCAATTTCCTCACAGCTTCTTGAAACCTCAATTAACGGCGCAAAGGGCATAATCGTAAATATCACCTCGTCCTCCGATATTACTCTTGACGAGATCTATCGCGCTTCAAATATGATCTATGAGTCGGTAAACGAAAACGGCAACATCTTCTGGGGCACCTCGCTTGACGACAGTATGAAGGACGCAATGAAGATTACCGTAATCGCATCGGGCTTTGATGCAAAGGCGGCTGACACCGTTAAAAAAGCAGAGGAACCCGTAACTGCCGAGCCTGAAGCAGCACCCGAGGAAAAGGCAGAAAACGGAGACGACGATACCGACGTACTCCTCAAAATACTTGAAAATTTCAAATAAGAATAAGAAGGTAAGACCTTAAAATGCTTGACATTAAATTTTTACGCGAAAACCCCGAAATTGTTAAAGAAAATATCAAAAAGAAATTCCAGGATAATAAGCTTCCTCTCGTTGATGAGGTTATTGCGCTCGATATCGAAAACCGCAAGACCATCGCAGAGGCAGATGCACTCCGTGCAGACCGCAACCGCATAAGCAAGCAGATCGGTGCGCTTATGGCAAAGGGCGAAAGAGAAGAGGCTGAAAAGACCAAAAAGCTTGTAACCGAGCAGTCGGAGCGCCTTGCCGCATTGGAGGCAATGGAGGCAGAGCTTGAGGAAAAGATCAAAAATATAATGATGGTCATTCCCAATATAATCGACCCCACCGTTCCGATAGGCAAAGACGATTCGGAAAACGTTGAGGTGGAGCGTTTCGGTGAGCCTTTGGTTCCCTCGTTTGAAATTCCTTACCACACCGAAATTATGGAAAAGCTTTCGGGTATTGACCTCGATAGCGCCCGCAAGGTAGCAGGTAACGGCTTCTATTATCTCACAGGTCCCATAGCAGAGCTCCATTCTGCTATTCTTTCCTACGCGCGCACCTTTATGATCGACAGAGGGTTTACCTATTGCGTGCCTCCCTTTATGATAAGAAGCGACGTTGTAACAGGCGTTATGAGCTTTGCCGAAATGGATTCGATGATGTATAAGATCGAAGGAGAAGACCTTTATCTTATCGGCACCAGCGAGCACTCCATGATAGGCAGATTTATCGATACTATAATCCCCGAGGAAAAGCTCCCCTACACCTTAACGAGCTATTCACCCTGCTTCCGCAAGGAAAAGGGCGCACATGGCATTGAGGAGCGCGGTGTTTACCGTATCCATCAGTTTGAAAAGCAGGAAATGATCGTTGTCTGCCGCCCTGAGGAATCTCCCGTTTGGTTTGAAAAGCTCTGGCAGAACACCGTTGACCTTTTCAGAAGCCTTGAAATTCCCGTACGAACCCTCGAGTGCTGCTCGGGTGACCTTGCAGACCTTAAGGTAAAATCTATCGACGTTGAGGCATGGTCGCCCCGTCAGCAGAAGTATTTTGAGGTAGGAAGCTGCTCAAATCTCGGCGATGCACAGGCAAGAAGACTCAAAATAAGAGTTTCCGAGGGCAAAAACAAATATTTTGCTCACACTCTTAACAACACCGTTGTTGCACCTCCCAGAATGCTCATTGCATTTTTGGAAAATCATTTGAACGAGGACGGAACCGTAAACATTCCCGCAGCACTCGTTCCCTATATGAGAGGTCAGACCAAGATAGGTTAATTTTAAAACGCTCCGTTTAAACGGAGCGTTTTTTGTTATAAATTAACACAGCAGAGCATAAAAAATAAATAACTTATCATTTATACAAAGAAAATTTATGAATTTTCTTTAAATTGTGCAAAATAGATATTGCATAAAATCTAAAAATGGTTTATTATATATATGCTGTTAGCACTCGCGAAGCGCGAGTGCCAAAAATACGAAAATTTTTTAATTATCATAGGAGGCAAAATACCATGACACTCAAACCCTTGGGAGACCGTCTTGTAATTAAGATGGCAGAAATGGAAGAAACCACCAAAAGCGGAATTATACTTGCAGGAGCAGCAAAGGAGAAGCCGCAGTTTGCTGTCGTTTTGGCAGTAGGACCCGGCGGTATCGTTGACGGCAAGGAAGTAAAAATGGAGCTTAAGGTCGGCGATAAAGTAATCACCAATAAATATTCCGGCACCGAAGTAAAGATCGACGGAGAAGAACTCATCATCGTCCGTCAGGCCGACGTGCTTGCAGTTGTAGAATAAGGAGAAATCAGCTATGTCAAAGATAATCATTTACGGCGAAGACGCAAGAAAAGCTCTTCAGGCAGGCGTTAACAAGCTTGCAGATACCGTTAAGGTAACCCTTGGCCCCAAGGGTAAAAACGTTGTGCTCGATAGAAAATTCGGTGCACCCCTCGTAACTAACGACGGTGTTACCATCGCAAAGGAAATCGAGCTTGACGATGCATTTGAAAACATGGGCGCACAGATCGTTAAAGAGGTTGCGACCAAAACCAACGATATCGCAGGTGATGGCACCACCACCGCAACCGTTCTTGCACAGATCCTCATCAAAGAGGGTATGAAGAACGTTGCAGCAGGCGCAAATCCCATGATACTCAAAAAGGGTATCAAAAAGGCAACCGACACCGCTTGCGAGGCTATTTTGAGAAACGCACAGACCGTAAAGGGCTCTGATGATATTGCACGTGTTGCAACCGTTTCCGCAGCAGATGAGTTTGTAGGAAAGCTCATTTCCGAAGCTATGGAAAAGGTTTCTTCAAATGGCGTTATCACCCTTGAGGAATCCAAGACCGCTGAAACCTACAGCGAGGCTGTAGAGGGTATGCAGTTTGACAGAGGCTATGTACCTCCCTACTTGGTATCCGATACCGATAAGATGGAAGCAGTTATTGACGACGCTTACATACTCATCACCGATAAGAAGATTTCCAACCTTCAGGAAATCCTCCCCATTCTCGAGCAGATGGTTCAGCTTAACAAAAAGCTCGTTATCATTGCAGAGGATATTGAAAACGAAGCAATCGCAACCCTTATCGTCAACAAGCTCCGCGGCGTATTTACCTGCGTAGCAGTCAAGGCCCCCGGCTTTGGCGACAGACGTAAGGAAATGCTTCAGGATATTGCCGCTATCACCGGCGGTGAGGTAATTTCCACCGATCTCGGACTTGAGCTTAAAGACACCACCATTGCTCAGCTTGGCCGTGCAAAGCAGGTAAGAGTTCAGAAGGAAAACACCATCATCGGTGACGGCGCAGGCACAAAGGAAGCTATCGAGGCAAGAAAGGTTCAGATCAAAAACGCTATCGCAATTTCCAACAGCGATTTCGATAAAGAAAGGCTCCACGAGCGTCTTGCAAAGCTCTCGGGCGGCGTTGCTGTTATCAGAGTAGGTGCAGCTACCGAGGTTGAAATGAAGGAGAACAAGCTCCGCATTGAAGATGCATTGGCAGCAACCAGAGCAGCGGTTGAAGAAG
>JAZRNU010000154.1:0-6678 GCA_045648325.1 Eubacteriales bacterium
TGGATTCATATCTTGCCGATATGACAAAATTCCCCTTCTCGGTAAATATCGGCGGCAAAAAATACAGCGGCTTCGGCGAGGGCTTTACCTTCGTTTCCAAAACCGACTTTATTGCACACGAATCCAAAAAGAAGGAAACCGCAACCTACGTTTACAGCCACGAGGCAGGGCTTACCTTTAACCTCGTGCTCGATTACTACAAGGATAACGCCGCAATTTCGTGGACAATTTACCTCAAAAACACCTCGAACGGAAATTCTCCCACAATAACCGAATTTTACGGCGCAGACCTTAATTTTACGGGTGAAAACCCCTATCTTTACACAATGGGCGGCTGCGGCTCCTACTACACTCCCAAGGAGCTTGCAATCACCTCCGCCGTAAGCTTTGCCGAAACCACGGGCCGAAGCACCGAAACCGCATGGCCTTATTACAACTTTATGCACGGCGAGGGCGGCGTATATCTCGCAATCGGCTGGACTGGTAACTGGGCCTCAGGCTTTACCCCCGACGGAAACGGCAACGTAAACTTCAAATCCTATCAGAAGGATTTAAACGGCTATCTCAAGGCAGGCGAGGAGATAAGAACACCCCTTACCGTATCGGTTTATTACGACGGCAGAGATTATGACCGCTCGGTAAACGTATGGCGCCGCTTTATGAACGAATGCATCTCGGTAAGAGATGAAAACGGCGAGCTTATGCAGGCAACGCTTGCGGTTTACACCGGTCAGTTTACAGGCGAAATGGGAAGTGCCACCGAAAAACAGCAAATAGAAACTATGGAAGCCTACATAAACAACGGCATAAACCTCAATTACTGGTGGATGGACGCCCTCTGGCACACCGACTTCTCCTTCTGGCAGGCAGACCTTAACAGATTCCCCACCGCGCTTAAATCAATAAGCGAAAAAGCGGCTCTTTATAATATGAAGACGATGCTTTGGTTCGCCCCCGAAACTACTACCTACAATAAATCCACCGCTCCCAAAAACGAGATCGACGGCACAACCTTGAACCCCGATTGGATAATCGAGGGCTATGCAACAAGCTCTAATCTGAACCTTATGGATATGACAAACCCCGACGCCGTTGAATTTTTGAAAACAAGAATCATCAAGGCAATGGAGGCGGGCGGCATCGACATCTACCGTGAGGATATGAACTATCTCCCCGGTGTTGACTGGATAAATATAAACGCGGCTGACCCCACGAGAAGCGGTATATTTGAAAACCTCTACGTTCAGGGCAGATACGATCTCTGGGACGGTCTTCGCGACCATTTCCCCGGCCTATTTATCGATACCTGCGCATCGGGCGGTAACCGACTTGACATTGAAACGTTAAACCGCGCAAACCCCCTTCACAGAATAGACTTTTACGGCTATTTCTCCGATGACAACGCAAGACTTCAGTCGCAGACCTTAAGCCTTATGCAATGGCTTCCCTATAATGGCGTAATGCTTGCATCGCAGGATAATAACGCATTTACCAAATACCGTTTGAGAAGCTCAATGACTCCTTGGGCGGCATTTACCACAAATCCCGCAATAAATCCCGACTGGGACGTAGCAAGACAGTGGCAGGAGGAAAAAGCGAGAACCGACGAATATATCTACGACGACTACTACGCTCTTACCGAGTGGTCTTACGAGGAAACCGATTGGTGTGCCTACGAATACTTCTCAGAGGATAAGAAAAGCGGCTACGCCCTTGTGTTCCGCCGCGCCGAATGCGACGCAACCGAAACCGTTAAATTCAAGGGTCTTGACCCCGCGAAAAATTATGTTCTTACCTTTGAGGACGCAGGATACTCCTACGTTGTAAACGGCTACGAGCTTCTTTACAAGGGCATTGAGGTAACGTTGCCCGCTTCAGAAAGCTCCGAAATCATCTGGATAAAAGAGGGTAACACCGCTGATAGTTCAACCATCAAGGTAACGTTAAATGCATCTCACTCCGAAAAAGCTAAAAAGACAAACACCGTAATCGACCTCTTTGCAACCGAAAACGGCAATATGAGATTTTCACTTCATTTAAGCCATTCTCTTGTAAATATTGCGGTTCACAAGGGCGAGGACTCGATAATTGATATCGATGCAAAATACTACGATATCTTCTCGATAAACGGCAAAAAGCTTTCGGAAATCGAGGGCGCGGTTTTAAAATACGATCTTGTAAACAACTTTGTTGATTTCTATATTCCCGAGTCAAGCGGCATAACCCTTGCAAACGATTTTGACCTTGTTGTTTCGGGCAAAGCAAAATCCGGCTACGGCATAAAGCTTTATGGCGAATACACCTTCAGCTGGAATGCACAAGCCCGCACCCTGAATTCAAGCGTTGTGCCCAATACAAACGGCGTAAACCTTCCTTTGATCGCAGGCATCGCGGCAGGCGCAATCGCTTTGGCAGCCGCCGCAGCGTTTATCTTCCTTAAAAAGAAAAAAGCGTAAAATTATTATGCAGAAATTATCCATTGATCTGTCGTTTTATAGTATAAAACACAAAAAACCTCGAAACAAATGGGTTGGACGTTTCACTGCGCTTGAGCGTAGAACATTTGTGTTACAAGAAATCAATAAGATGTTAAAAACAAATTTATTATTAATCCGAAAGGAAAGGTAAAAATGAAAAAAGTTTTAGCAATTGCACTTGCCCTTACTCTTATTCTCGCACTTGCGGTTTCAGGCTCTGCGGCATCGCTTGCTTCAAGCTGGACCGAGATCGTCAACACTTGTGTTGACGGCGGCGGAATTCAGGAAGGCGCCGGCGAAGCAACCGTTGACGCCAACGGTTATATTCTTCTTGACAACTCCGCACCCACTCCCCATTCCAACTATTCCAAGGCTTCCGTTGTTTATAACTCAAAGATAGCCGTTGACGGTCTTGAAATAGTATTAAAGCCGGAAAATCTTTTTAACGCTCCCGGTCTCCCCGGAAAGACCGACGGATACCTCACCTCTTATTTCTCTGTTAATCTTTCGGCAGACAAGCCCACCGATTTCGTTCCTTTCAATGCAGCTGACACCTCAAAAAACCCGATGGCAGGTGCGGCAAACGGTCTCAATTACACAAATGCAACAGGCGCGGCTGCGACCTTTGCGCTTGACGGCGGCGTTGACAACTGGAGCTGGACTCTTTTCGGTGGCTGGATTTCCGCAATTTCCGTTGATTTTGCACATTGCACCGGCAACTGGGACGACAATACCGATATGACTCTTAAGTTCGTCGTAAGCGGCGACACCGTTAAGATCCTCATCAACGGCGAAGACACCGGCGTTTCCTTTGCAAAATCGGCAGTTCTTGACTCCGACGGCAAGGCATACCTTTCATTCCTCGCTTCCGGTTTCGGCGGAGCAAACACCAATCTTACGATAAAAACCATCAACGGTTCTGCCGCCAACAGCTTTACTGCATCAGCTGGCGCACCCGCAGGCCCCGCAGACATCGAAGTAGTTGCTATCGCAGGCGCAATGATTGTTGCTCTTATGGCAGCAGCATTCGTTGTAAAGGCTCGCAAAGCATAATTTCTCTCTAAACAGTCCAACTCATACATATGTTCCCGGAGAAAATATTTTTGGAGAAGCCCTTGCTTATTTATTGAGCAAGGGCTTTTTTGTAAAAAGTTAAGGTAAGACGATATTCAAACGTTAAACGCCCCTGCCGAAATCAGAAAGCAGGGGCGTTTAACGCACTTTAAAAAGAAAAAAGCGTAAATTCCTTTCATAAAAATTCCCCGCCTTGTTTTTTGGGCGGGGATTTTTATATCTTTACAAACAGAAAAATATGTGATAAAATTAAAAAAAGGAGATGCTTAAAATGAAACCTACCAATAAGACAAATAAAGAGGAGAAAAAAGTGTTGGGTGCGCTTAAAAGCCCGTTGTTTTTTGCACTTACCATTTTGCTCACTGTCTTTGCGGCATTCAGGCTTTTGTCAGGTAAATTTCCTGTCATAGATATATTGTGGGCGATTTTTGCGTGGATAGTATATTTGAGAGCAACAAAGGATATTTGCGATGTTAAAAGTTTAAGAGTTTTAAGCGGTGTAATTTTTGCCGATTTCATTATAGGATTGGTTGGTTCTGTCAATCGTGCCATAACAGGCGTATTTATAATAATATCAAAGGACGCTAAGGACGCTCTTTTACAAAATACCGAATTTCTGAATTATGTAAAAGAAGATATGGAAAAGAATGGAGGAAACTTTATTTTTGACAATTTGGAAATTGCAGTTGAGATAATTGGTGTATTGTATTTGATTTTCTGTATATTCGAGATTCTTATAAATCTGTTTGGCGTAAAATCTATTCATAGCTTTGTGAAATCTGTTTATAAGGGCGTAGAATCGGGAAAAATTGAAATCAAAAAAAGAAAAACCGCACAAGTTTGGCTTATGATATTCGGAATAATTTCTGCAATTGGTGCGTTAGCGACACTTATTACAACCGGATTCAGTGACTTTATTGGTTTTATTGAATCGGGCGCATTCGCCGCAGTTTGCATCTGCCTTTTCGTTTTTATCAAAAAGAATTTCAATAAATAAATAAGTATCCCAATCCCCGTCTTTTCAATAAGACGGGGATTTTTATATCTTTACAAACAGAAAAATATGTGATAAAATTAAAAAAAGGAGATGCTTAAAATGAAATGTAATCAATGTGGTTATGAAGAGGCCCCAAGCTTCAATTTTTGTCCGAAATGCGGTTGTGCGGTAGGAGCTTTAGCACCCACACCCACCGAATCTCCGTTTGTCACTCCAAGAAGCGCAAACGAAGTTGAGCAAAAGGTGTTAAATGCAGTTAAAAGTCCGTTGTTTATTGTAATTGCAATTTTGCTTACGGCTTACACCGGCTTTGGCATTTTCGGAGGCGGCTTTTCGCCGATAACGATTTTGGCAACTATTTTTAGCTGGATAGTTTACGCGAGCGCAACCAAAAACGTCTGCGATGTTAAAAATTTAAGAGTTTTAAGCGGCGTGACCTTTGCTTCATACGTCGTAGGGCTTGTATTATCTATAATCTGTGCGGTCGTAGGTATATTGATTGCCGTGTTCGGAGGAGCTATTGCAGGAGATGCAAAGCTGCTGAATTATATATTGGAAAACGCTACGGTAAACGGCGAAAACATTAAATATTTCCTCGAAAACTTTGAGATTGCGCTTCCTTTGTTCTTAATTGTTTTCGGCATTATGTTTGTGATAATATCCGTCCCTGCTGTGCTTGTATCTGTTTTCGGTGTGAAAACAATTCACAGCTTTGTAAAATCCGTTTACAAGAGTGCCGAATCGGGCAAGCTTGAGCTTAAGAAAAAAAGAGCCGCAGAAGGCTGGCTTATGGTGTTCGGAGTTTTAACAGCCATAAGCGCGATACTGTCGCTTGTTGCAGAACTCAATTTAATAAACTTTATTTTAAACAGCATGATCTCCGCGTTGTATATCTGCCTTTCCGTTTTTATCAAAAAGAAATTCAGCTAATTGAATCAAACAAAAAACCGCCTCTTGTGAGGCGTTTTTTTTAATTGCGTTTTGTTTATTTCGTGCCGAAAATTCTGTCGCCTGCGTCACCAAGACCGGGAAGAATATATCCGTGCTCGTTTAAGCATCTGTCGAGGGTTGAAACGTAAACCTCAACGTCGGGGTGAGCCTCGGCAACCTTTGAGATACCCTCGGGAGCGCCGATAATAGCCATAAACTTAATGTTGGTACAGCCGCGCTTTTTGAGCATTGAAATTGCATCGCAGGCACTGCCGCCGGTTGCGAGCATCGGGTCAACGAGAAGCACGAGCTTATCCTCAATGCCCTCGGGGAGCTTGCAGTAGTATTCGCAGGGCTCAAGCGTTTCCTCGTTTCTGTAAAGACCGATATGTCCTACCTTTGCCGAGGGGAAAAGCACGTGAATACCGTTTACCATGCCAAGACCTGCACGGAGAATGGGAACTATTGCAATGGAATTATCCTTAACAACAGTCTGGGTGCAAACCTCCAAGGGAGTTTTAACCTCTTTTTCAACCATCGGAACGCCTTCCTTAAGGCAATCGTAGGTCATAAGAGTGGTGATTTCCTCAATAAGCTCGCGAAATTCCTTCATGCTTGTTTTTTCATCACGAAGAATTGCGATCTTATGATTTATAAGGGGGTGATTGAATATTGTAACGTTTTTGTAGTCCTTCATTGTAATTACTTCTCCGAAGTTTCGCCTTTTTTTGTTAAGTTAAGCACGACGTTGGTGATGATACCGAGGATAAGAGCACAAGCAATGGTGGTAATGGTGATTTCACCAAAGGTAATGCTGAGTCCGCCGATACCGGGGATAAGGATAGCAGAAACAACGAAGAGGTTTCTGTTATCGTTAAGGTCAACCTTCTGGATCATCTTAAGACCGGAAACTGCAATAAATCCGTAGAGTGCAATGCAAACGCCGCCCATTACGCAGTTGGGAATAGAAGAAAGGAAGGTAACGAAGGGACCGAAGAAGGAAATAACGATGCACATGATAGCGGTGGTGGTAATGGTGATTACCGAAGCGTTACGGGTAATTGCAACACAGCCAACCGACTCACCGTAGGTGGTGTTGGGGCAACCGCCGAAGAAGGCACCGGCCATGGAGCCGACACCGTCACCAAGGAGGGTTCTGTGGAGACCGGGATCCTCAAGAAGATCCTTTTCGATGATGGA
>JAZRNU010000155.1:0-5011 GCA_045648325.1 Eubacteriales bacterium
GCTTCTGCCAAGACCGAGCATTGCCGCATTAAGCGCAACGCCGAAAACGTCGCCCCACACCTTGGGAATGTCAAGCGCCTTTTCAAGATAGCCCGAGCCCCACTGCGCCATGGTGCATTCGGCGGCACCGCCGAAAAATATCATAAAAAAGCAAAACCAAAGCGTTTTGTTTTTGATAAGCGAAATTGCCACAGAGGTTTTTTCGGGAGTTTTCATTTCGGGAAGAGTTGCTCTTGTGAAAAGAACTGCCGACGAAACGGGGATCAATGCGATTACCGCCGCAAGAAGCTGCCAGTTTTCCCTGCCCACAAAAAGCAAAAACAAGGTGCCGAATATTACAAAGCCCACAAATCCCCATGCATACACCGAGTGAAGCTTACTCATTTCCCTATCGGGCTCTTTAAGCGGAAGTTCCGCTATTACAGGGCTTATCAAAACCTCGGCAAGACCCGACGAGGCGGCAAAAACCACGGTACCGAGCACCAGGCCCAGATAGACGTTTTGAGGAAAAATAATCGGTGCGGCGGCATAGAGCAAAAGCCCGAGAATGCTTATATACGGTATTGTTTTTACCGTTTTTTCAATATTGAATTTGTGTGAAAAGAAGGAAAATACGAGGTCAACTCCGAGCTGGACCGTAAAGTTTGCCACAATAAGAAGCCCGAGAAGCGAATAGGATATGCCGTAAAGCTCGCGGAAGGTAAGAAAAAGGAGCGGCGAAAGATTACCAAGCGCCGCCATTGTTACGTTTACCGTGTAGCAGGCATATTTTACCGTTTTTATTTTACTGTCTGTCATTTTTTGTTCTCTTTTTGCATTTTTACGTAATTATAACATACCGAGATATCTTTTTTCAAGTAAATTACACTTCTTTTATAAAAAAATTGTATCGCACCGCAAAAAACTCTTGCAACTTTCGGGGGAATAATATATAATAATATATCATAGTGCGTATGAAAGAAGATTTTCTATGAACATTTTTGAACAGTATGAATCAAACGTCCGCTCTTATTGCAGAAAATTCACTGCAATTTTTGACCGTGCAAAGGGTGCGGAGCTTTTCTCGGTTGACGGAAAAAGCTACGTTGACTTTTTTGCCGGCGCAGGTGCAATGAATTACGGACATAACAATCCCTATATCAAAAAGGCTGTGCTTGAATTTTTCGAAAGCGACAAGATCGTTCACTCGCTCGATATGCACACCGCCGAAAAGGCAAAATTCATCGAGGTCTTTGAGGATAAGATTTTAAAGCCCAGAGAGCTTGAATATAAAATTATGTGTTGCGGTCCCACGGGCGCAAACGGTGTTGAGGCGGCTTTAAAGCTTGCCCGCAAAAACACCAAGAGAACAAACGTTATTGCTTTTTCGGGCGCTTTTCACGGAATGAGCCTTGGTGCGCTTTCATGCACATCGGGCGCAGAATCGAGAGAGGGCGCTTCGCTTCCCTTGAATAACGTGACCTTTATGCCCTACCCCGTTGGCTCGGGCGCAGAGTTTGATACTCTTAAATATCTTGAAAACGTTTTATCGGACGATCATTCGGGCATTGATAAGCCCGCCGCGATCATTTGCGAAACCACACAGGCAGAGGGAGGCATTAACACCGCTCCGAGCGAATGGTTAAAGGGGCTTGAGGCTCTTTGCAGAAAGCACGGAATCGTTCTTATAATTGACGATATTCAGGTAGGCTGCGGCAGAACGGGAAGCTTTTTCTCCTTTGAGCGCGCAGGTATTAAGCCTGATATCGTTGTTTTATCAAAATCCATCGGCGGTTACGGTTTTCCGATGTCGATAATTTTAATAAATCCCGTTTTGGATATTTTTGCACCCGCAGAGCACAACGGCACCTTCAGAGGCTTTCAGGCTGCTTTTACCGCCGCGAGCGCCGCAATAGAGTTCCGTGAAAGCTACGATTTCGACGGTGAGACCAAAAGAAAGGGCGAGCTTGTAAAGGATTATATTGAAAAGAACATTCTTCCGATTGACAGCCGTCTTTCGGTAAGAGGAATCGGTCTTTTGTGGGGAATCGACTGCGGCTCCGTTCCCGAGCTCGACACCGTTTCGGTAGTAAAAGAAGCCTTCGCAAACGGGCTTATTCTTGAGCTTGCGGGAAGAAAGGACTGCGTTTTGAAGATCTCGCCGCCTCTTGTAATTGAGGATGAGCTTTTGTTAAAGGGTCTTGAAATTCTTAAAAACGCAATTATTAAAAAGCTTAAATAACCGTAAAGAAGCAGTCTGAATTTCAGACTGCTTCAACTTTTTTCGGTTTCCCGAATATAATGAAAAGAGAATTTGAAAAAGAGGCGGTTTTATGGCTGATAACGGTTTAGAACAGAAGATCTGCTCGTCGGACGCGCTTATCGATGCTCAAAAGCTGAATCTGATGGCCATTTCCTTCGCAGGAGCACTTTCGACTAAATTGAAGGACAACGAGCGAACCGCATTAAGTCTTTTCTTCGCAACGGTATCAACGGCGCTCGGTAATATTGCCTTTATAGACAGCGTTTATTCTGCAAGGCAAAGCGAATGCGAAAAAAATCAGGATATTTCCTGAATTATTGCAAAGTAATTCCACGGCGGAAGCTCGTTATCAACGCTTTTTGCCGATTTTACCGTGAATACCGAAAAGGCAAACCAGCAAAGTGCGGCGGCACTCAAGGCACAGACGGTCAAGGATATTACGTTACCTATTTTGATTTTTCTTTTCATTTTCATTTCCTCCGTTTCTTTTGAGTATATTATAAAGCAATTTGTGTCCTAAAAAGCGGACAGTATTTTGTTTGTAAAATTTTATTTTAACTATTGACTTTTTTACCTCTTTATGCTAAAATATTTAACGCACTTGATAAAAGTCGGTGCAAAGGGCCTTTAGCTCAGTTGGTTAGAGCAACCGGCTCATAACCGGTTGGTCCGGGGTTCGAGTCCCTGAAGGCCCACCAAGAATAAAAGAGATACCTTTTTGGTATCTCTTTTATTTTTTTGCCGAAAGGGGCTCGAACCCTGAGAGGGCAAAAGCGTTAAGAAAAGTTGCCTGCGGCAATTTTTTAGCTTTTGGTGCGACGATTGCCGGGGGGCAATCGAGCGGGTAAGACGCGAAGCGGATTGTCCCTGAAGGCCCACCAAAAATAAAAAGAGATACCTGTTGGCGTACCTGCGATAAAGCAGGTACGCCAACAGCTTTATCTTGACGGCCTTTGGTTTTCATGATATAATATCAATGGAATACACGGCAAAAGAAAAGGAGATATTTATATGGATTATGCACAGCAAACGATTGTTGATTTTTTGAGCGGCAAATTAGATATCATTGAATTCCGTCGTCTCTATGATGAAAATCCCGAAATTGATGCCTTTTTACAAAAAATCATTGATGATTTGAAAAAAGACCCAAACAGAAAACCTATCCCCTACACTTGCCGTTTAAGCAACGGAATAGAGCGCAGTTGTTCTTCTGTTGTCCCCTATCTTTTAGCACCCGAAACCGACCCAAGTTTACAATATTGTCCCCCTCGATATGAATCTGTCAGACAAATGTTAACGTATGAATTTCGTCTTTTTACGCATAACGTTAAATCAGCACATGGAGCGAGTGTGTTCTACGACGAGGTTTACGAAATATATACTCAGCTCGATCAGTCTATTCCGTTTTTTTGTAAGTATAGTGATGCGTACGTCTTTGCATTGGAAGTGATCCCCGAATATCTTGAAGGTGATCCGGAAGAATATATTCAGGAACATGTCATTCCTCTATTTCCTGAAACTATGAAAAAGACCGAACGTAAAAAAGCAATCAAAGCCAAAATCAGGGAAGTATTTAAAAGTGAAAAAGGATATCCCTGTTGGCCGCAATCAGCCGAATGGCCTATGGATAAAGAAGGAAAACCGTGCACATACATTGGAAAAGGAAAGAGCCAAGGAGATTTGCGACGTTTCCGTTTTCGCGATGAAACAACGGGAGAAGAAATCGTCATAGAACAATTTTACTAAGATCCTTGTTTGCCCCACCTCGTGTGGGGCTTCGCTTTTGTGTCCATAAAAGCAGTGCTTGTCAGGAAAAACAGACGGACTTTCGGGACGCACAAACTAAAGGCTCCCTTGTGTAAAGGGAGGCTTATCACCGCCCGACAGTACACCCAAAAGGTGTAACACACTATACCTTGCAGAGCAAGGCGTGTGAAAAGGAGTACGAACAAATTGTCCGTACTCCTTTTGCTTTTTCGGCAGGTAAAACCTGCTTTATGGAAGGAACCCCTTCGGTATCTCTTTTATTTTTTGCCGAAAGGGACTCGAACCCTGAGAGGGCAAAAAATCATATCAGTTGCATTTTTAGATACCGAAAACGGTTTTTTCGCCGTTTTTCCTTTCCCGTTTAAATATTTTTAAATTATTTTTCAAAAAAACTTTACTATATTCGACAAATATGTTATAATGCAATTAACACTTTAAAGTAAAGGATGTTAGTTATGGTTGGTACTTTTTGGGCATTCGTGCCTGCGATCGTTGCCATAGTTTTGGCTCTTGTGTCGAAACAGGTTTACGTTTCGCTTTTCGTCGGTATTCTCACCGGCGCTCTTATGTACACGGGCGGTAATCCGTTACAGGCTCTCGGTACTCTTTATACCGCTATGAGCAATGCGGTAGGCGGCAACGCTCCCATCCTCGTATTCCTCGTGGTTCTCGGAATCTTCGTTATTCTCATGCAGAAGTCGGGCGGCTCGAGAGCATACGGTGAATGGGCGCAGAGAAAAATAAGCTCCAAGAGCGGTGCTTTGGCTGCAACCGCAGGTCTTGGCTGTCTTATCTTCGTTGACGACTATTTCAACTGTCTTACCGTCGGCTCTGTTATGCGTCCCGTTACCGACAAATTTAAGGTTTCTCACTCAAAGCTCGCATGGATAATCGACTCTACCGCAGCTCCCATCTGCATTATTGCTCCCATTTCCTCTTGGGCGGCAGCAGTTGCATCCTACACAGAGGGAACAGATCTCTCCGGTATCGAGCTTTTCATCC
>JAZRNU010000156.1:0-6673 GCA_045648325.1 Eubacteriales bacterium
TAAGAGAGCGTCCCGAGGACGGAGATATTATCATTATCCTTGGTGGACGTACCGGGCGCGACGGCTGCGGCGGTGCAACCGGTTCCTCTAAATCTCACACCCTCGATTCTATTACCACCTGCGTTGCTGAGGTTCAGAAAGGTAATCCTCCCACCGAGCGCAAAATTCAGCGCTTGTTCAGAAACGCAGAGGTCACAAAGCTTATCAAGCGTTGTAATGACTTTGGTGCAGGCGGTGTTTCCGTTGCTATCGGTGAGCTTGCAGACGGTCTTATCATAAACCTCGATGCAGTTCCCAAGAAGTATGACGGTCTTGACGGCACCGAGCTTGCTATTTCCGAGTCACAGGAGCGTATGGCTGTTGTTGTAGCTCCCAAAAATGCCGACAAATTCATTGAGCTTGCCTACGGTGAAAACCTTGAGGCAACCAGAGTTGCCGTTGTTACCGAGGATCCCCGTCTTAAGATGAATTGGAACGGTAAGACCATCGTTAACATTTCACGTGATTTCTTAAATTCCAACGGTGCAGTTAAGGTTACTGACGTTTCTGTTCCCGATTACGAATTCACCTTTGCTTCAAACGAATTCAAGGGCGACAAGGAAGCCTGGATTTCCGTTCTTTCCGATCTTAACGTTTGCTCAAAGAAGGGTCTTTCCGAACGCTTTGACTCTACCATCGGTGCAGGAAGCGTTTTGATGCCCTTTGGTGGAAAGCATCAGCTTACTCCCACTCAGCTTATGGCTGCTCATATTCCGGTGCTTGGTAAATCTACCGATACCGCAAGCGTTATGGCTTACGGCTTTGATCCTTATCTTTCTTCAAAAAATCCTTATCTCGGCGCATATTCCGCTATTATTGAGTCTGTTGCAAGACTTGCTGCTGCAGGCGCTGACCTCAATAAAATGTGGCTTACTCTTCAAGAGTATTTCCCCCGCACTAAAAACGATGCGGCAAGATGGGGACTTCCCTTCTCTGCACTTTTGGGCGCATTCAAGGCACAGCTTGACCTTGGCATCGGCGCAATCGGCGGTAAGGACTCAATGTCTGGTACCTTCGAAAACATTGACGTTCCTCCCACCTTGGTTTCCTTTGCAGTTTCTGTTATCAATTCGAACTACATTGTTTCAAACGAATTCAAAAAGGCCGGCAGCAACGTTTATCTTTTAAAGCCCGCATACAAATCAAACGGCATGATAGATGCCGAGTCATTCAAGGCACTTTGTGCTTCACTCAAGGAGCTTATTAAGCAGAAGAAGATTTATTCTTCCTTTGCAGTTGGCTACAAGGGTGTTGCCTCTGCACTTCCCAAGATGTGCTTTGGTAATATGATCGGCTTTGAATTCGATGCAGCATTTGACGTTTCAACCGCCGCAAACGATCTCTTCGGTTGCTTTATCGTTGAAGCTGACGAAGCTCTTGACGGCATTTTACTCGGTAAGACTACCGACAACGGCGCAATCAAATCCGCAAATGGCGAGATTTCTCTTGCCGATGCCGTTTCTGCATGGACCGGCACTCTCGAATCCGTATTCCCCACTATGAAGGGCTCTTCAGATGAAACCGTGCCTACTATTTCTTGCTTTAACGGCTATGAGGATAAGCACATTATCCTTAAGAACAAGCCCAAGGTTGTTATTCCCGTATTCCCCGGCACCAACTGCGAATACGATTCTGCAAAGCGCTTTACTATGGCAGGCGCAGAATGTGAAACGGTGCTTATCGGAAATCTTAACGAGCAGCAGCTCAAGGATTCTATTGAAAGAATCTCCAAGGCTATCAGCAGCTCGCAGATAATGATGTTCCCCGGCGGCTTCTCCGGCGGTGACGAGCCTGAGGGTTCGGGCAAGTTCATTGCTTCGTTCTTCAGAAACGAGCAGCTCAAAAACGACATTCACGAGTTCTTAAACAAGAGAAACGGTCTTGTTTTGGGTATATGCAACGGTTTCCAGGCTCTTATCAAGCTCGGACTTTTGCCCTACGGCGAAATCAAGGATATGACCGAGGATTCTCCCACTCTTACCTTCAACACCATTGGCAGACATCAGTCTATGATCGTTCGCACAAGGGTTGCAACTAACGCATCTCCCTGGCTCTCAAAGGTTAAGGTTGGTGACGTTTATAACGTTGCTATCTCACACGGCGAAGGTAGATTTATTGCAAACAACAATGCTCTTATCGGACTTTCCGATAACGGACAGGTCGCTACTCAGTACGTTGATCTTGATGGCAATCCCACTATGAAGATGCCCTTTAACCCCAACGCATCGCTTATGGCTATTGAAGGTATCATAAGCCCCGACGGTAAGGTCTTTGGTAAAATGGGTCACGTTGAGAGAAGCGGTGAAAATATCTTCAAAAACGTTCCCGGCGAATATGATATGCACATTTTTGAAGCCGGTGTTGAATATTTTAAATAAGCGGTGAATTTTAATGGGTTTCTTTAAAAAAAGAACCGACAAGTTAATATCCAAAAATACCGCAAAGGCCATTCACGGCAGACACGTTGATTACGCTGTCCTTCGCGACCCTACCGACTACTCTGAAACTGTGGTAGGGCGCGACGGATATATTAGCATTATCAACGGCGAGGTTATCGTTCATTGTGAAGGCAATGATCTTTACAGAGAAAAGCTTGAAAATGCGCGCGTTTGGGAGCTTATGAGCTTAAACGGTGCAGCATTTGATATGAATGACGGAAAAACCTTGGTGGCATACTATTCCTATTACAGAAAATAAGGGTGTGAAATTATGAAATTACCGGAAAAGAAAGCTATTCCCTATTTTATATACGGTATTATTGCAGTTGTGATCTGCTACGTGCTTGTAAGCATTGTTAAGCTTCTTCCCGGCGCTGTTTTATCTGTTATAAATATTTTACTTTCTTATCTTGCACCGTTTATTTACGGCTTTGGTATTGCCTTTATTTTTACCCCTATAATAAACCGACTGGAGCATAAGATACTTCCGAAAATCAAAACAAAAAAGCCGCATAGCAGGCTTTGGCGTATTCTTGCACTGCTCATCACTTATCTTTCGGCTTTTATAATAATCGGTGTGCTGTTTGTGATAGTAACCCCCGAGCTTATTGAGTCTATTGAAACTCTTATTGCAAACATCAGCATTTACGTTACAACAATTTCCGATTATCTGAAAGATATTTTCCACAGCGATAACGAGCTTGTAAACGGTTTCCTTGAAACCTTGCCCGAATTGCAAAATCAAATAACCGAGTTTCTTACTAATACCGTTGTGAATTTCAAGAATATTCAGTCGGTTTTTGAGCTTGGCAAGGGGCTTATAAGCGGAATAATAAATATCTTTGTAGGAATTGTTATTTCAATATACATTCTTATGGACAAGGATATTTTAAAGGCAAAATTCAAAAAATTCATTTATGCAATTTTGCCGCCTTCGGTTACAAAAAAGCTTATATATTGGTTTAGCTTCTCTGCACAGAGCTTTTCAAACTATATATCAGGCTCGCTGATTTCGTCTTTGATGGTTGGAATAATTTGCTTTATCTTTATGACGATATTTAATTGGCCTTTTGCGCTTCTTATCAGCGTTGTTATAGCAATTACCAACCTCATTCCCTTCTTCGGACCGTTGATTGGTGCTATTCCCTCTGCACTTATTCTTTTTGTAAACGATCCGCTTACAGCACTTTTCTTCATAATATTCATTTTCGCATTACAGCAAATTGAGGGAAATATAATCGGTCCTCATATTATTGGCGATTCCGTTGGACTTTCTCCCATCTGGATAATTTTCTCCATTTTGCTCTTTGGCGGACTTTTCGGCGTTGCAGGTATGATTCTCGGTATTCCTGTGTTTACCGTAATCTATGCAATTTGCAGAACTCTTATAAACAAATGCCTTGATAAAAAAGGTCTTCCCACCGACGCTTCTGAATATATGACCGCAAATGCGCGAAAATATAACCAAGAAAACGCTGAAAGACTTGCTTCAAAAAAGAGAATAACCGAAACTATAAAAGAGTTTTTTAACGAAATTACAAAGCACGACGACAAAGGGTCAGACGATAAAGAATAAATTAAAAAATGCAACAGCTAAAGGCTGTTGCATTTTTATTATATTAGAGGTTGTATCTGTTTTCCCGATAAAGCCTCTTGCAAAGCTTTTGATGCCATACCGAAATCTGCAATAAGTGAGGTTGGCTTCTTTTCATAATCGTCCTGACGGTATGGGACAAAATAAATGTTTTTAGTATTTTGAAGCACGGCTATATTTTTATAATTTGCCGCCATTGCGTCGTTTGTGGAAATTGCAATTACAAGCGGACGTCCGTTTCGAAGGTGACCCTTTGCCGCCATTGTTACAGGTGTATCAGTAATTCCGAGCGCAAGCTTTGCAGCGGTGTTTCCCGTGCAAGGCATTATAAGCATTATATCGCAAAGGCCTTTTGCTCCGATTGGCTCTGCCGCAGGAATGGTGTGTATTATCTTTTTGCCGCTTATGGTTTCTATTTCTTCTATAAATTCACTTCGCTTACCAAAGCGAGTGTCGGTTTCATAGGCGTTAAATGACATAATAGGCATTATATCGTATTCGTTTGATAATTCCTTTAAACGTGATATTGATTCCTTAAAGGTGCAAAACGAGCCTGTAAGGCAATATCCTAAAACAAGCTTACCGTTATTCATATTTCTTCCTCCACTATTCTGATAACGGTTTTTGCAATTATTTCGCCGCTTGTTTTAGGTGCTACCTTACCCGGAAGAGAAAGCGCCCATATAACCTTTTTATTAAGGAGCGACGCCTCGTCCATATCTACTCCGCCGGGCTTTGAGGCAAGATCAATTATTACGGCCTCGCTTGAAATATTCAAAAGCTCCGGCTTATTAAATAGCCGCACGGGCACTGTATTGAAAATGCAGTCAAACCCGTTTAAGCTTTCCAAAAGATTTTTAAAGCAAAGCGGTGTGTAGCCGCTTTCTTCAATCCATGCAAGGTCAGAGCACTTTCTTGCAGCAACGGTAACGTTGGCGCCAAGAGCCTTTAGGCGTGATGCAAGCGCCTTTGCCACCCTGCCGTAGCCTGTAATAAGAGTGTTCATTTTGAAGACCGTGCAAGGAAGCTCGTTAATTGCTATTTCTATTGCCCCCTCTGCGGTTGGTATGGCATTCATAACAGAGACTTCTTCGCAGTCTATGTAGTCAATGCATTTCGTTTTAATTTTATCCTTGATTAAATCAAGCTTTCCTCCCAAAAACACCTTAACCGAATTACTTTTTTCAATTATCTCGTTTATCGTTATTTTCCCCGTGTAAAACGGTGCATTGACATAAACACCATCGGTGGTTGAGGGAAGCGGCAAGATTACCGCATCTGCGCCCATAATTGCGTTTTGAAGGCTTTTTGCGCCGTCATTGTTAATTTTATCAAAGCCAAAGTATTTTACGTTATAGCCGTGTTTTTTAAGCGATTCTATCATATATAGCTGTCGCATATCTCCGCCTATAACGGAAATTGTTTTTCCCATAAAAATTTTACCTCCGTATCAGCATAATACATTCTATGCTGTCACGGAGGTATTTGTTTTAATTTAGGTGTTTATTTTATTATGGGTTCTCCGATTCCTTCAATTACGTCTTTCGTAATTATTACCTCGGAAACGGAATCGTTAGAAGGAAGATCAAACATTATTTCGGTCATAATGTTTTCCAAAACGCTTCGAAGTCCTCTTGCGCCCATATTTCTTTCCTTTGCTTTTTTTGCAACGGTATAAAGAGCATCCTGCTCAAAGGTAAGGATTATATTATCAAATTTAAAAAGCTTTTGATATTGCCTTACAAGAGAATTTTTAGGCTCAGTGAGAATTTTTACAAAAGCTTCCTCATCAAGATCACCAACTGAGGTGATTACGGGAAGTCTGCCCACAAGCTCGGGGATAAGACCGTATTTTATAAGATCGTGGGGCATAACCTTTTGGTAAAATTCGCTCTTCGTATCGGTAGATTTTGACTCGAGATTTGAATTAAAGCCCATTGAGCTTTTGTTAACGCGCTTTTCAACGACTTTTTCAATACCGTCAAACGCGCCGCCGCAAATGAAAAGGATATTCGAGGTATCAAGCCTGATATATTCCTGCTGGGGATGCTTTCTTCCGCCCTGCGGGGGAACGTTTGCAACAGTGCCCTCAACAATCTTCAAAAGCGCCTGCTGAACACCCTCGCCGCTTACGTCACGGGTAATTGAGGGGTTTTCGCTTTTTCTTGCAATCTTGTCAATTTCATCAACGTAAATTATGCCGTGTGCCGCCTTCTTTAAATCAAAATCGGCTGCCTGGATAAGACGAAGAAGAATGTTCTCAACGTCCTCACCAACGTAGCCTGCCTCTGTCAAGGTGGTTGCATCGGCTATTGCGAAGGGAACGTTGAGCGTTTTTGCAAGAACCTGCGCCATAAGCGTTTTACCGCAGCCCGAAGGGCCAAGCAAAAGCACGTTGCTTTTCTGTAACTCAACGTCATCACCGTCGTCAAGTGAGTTTATTCTCTTGTAATGGTTATAGACCGCAACGGAAAGAGCCTTTTTTGCTTTATCCTGTCCGATAACGTAGTTATCAAGCACGGCCTTTATTTCGGAGGGGCGCATAAGCTTTACCGCATCAGCCGCAGGCTTTTCGGCTGAAACGCTCATTTCCTCCTCGGCA
>JAZRNU010000157.1:0-9861 GCA_045648325.1 Eubacteriales bacterium
GCCTCTGCCATAGACCAGACAAGGGGCTCAAGCGACTCGCGAAGCATCATCGGGCCGCGTCTTCCGTCAACAATGGGACGAATGCCAATAACAGGGTATCCGCCTACGTATCTGTTTTTTGCCATGAAAATTTTCCTCCGGATTTATTTATAGAAGGTTTTTAATTATTCGATAACGGTAACGGCAACGCCGTCGGGAATAACGGTAAAGGTAGCGTTATTGCCCGCAATTTCCTTTGCCTTTGCCACAGCCTCGTCAATATCCTTTGCGTAAACCATTCTGAGGCTTTCAACAAGCTCCTTGTCGGCATCGGAAACGAAGATAACTGTTGCCTTTAAGAGAATTCGCACAAAAATCTGTGCCTGCCACTGGTCTGCGGGAGTTTTGTCTGCATCGCAGGCGGCAAACGCGGCGGCAAGCTCGGCGTTTGTAAGGGCGCTTTTGAAGAAGTTGCAAAAGCCCTCGCCGCCGTGGCCGTCGTTGCATTTTGCAACCATTATGATAACGCCGCCCTCTTTGACGGTTGCCTCTGCCGCGGTCATGCCCTTAACGGCCTGATAGATGTTCTGGTCAAGGGGATATCCGCCGTTTGTGGAGATTGCAACGTCTGCGGGAATTGCCTTTTCCATACAAAGGGATTTTACAAAATCACAGCCCTTGCGGTGCGCGTTTATAAGGTCGCCTGCAAAGGCGTTTATAATCTTTTTCTCGCCGTTTATAACAACGTTTAAAATAAATTTAAGTCCTGCGGTCTTTGCGGCATATTCCATATCAATGTTTATGGGGTTGCCGTCAAGAAGACCGGTGCGTGCGTTTTTGCTTTCAATAAATTTGCCGCAATGGTTTGCGTGGACCGTTACCTTTGAGGCAATACCGGGAAGAACGCTCTTTCTGCCGCCCGAAAAGCCCGCAAAGAAATGCGGCTCAATAAAGCCTTCGGAAACAAGCAGGTCTGCCTCTGCCGCAAGCCTGTTTATAATAAGCTCACCGCCAGAGGGTAAGGTGCCAAGCTTAACGAGCATTGACTCGTCGGCGCAATCGTGAACGTAGATCTTTTCGGTTTTAACAATATCCTCGCCGAATTTGGCCACAAGCTCATCCTTGGTTGTGCCGCGGTGACAGCCGGTTGCAATGAGAATGGTAATATCCGCATCGGGGTTACCCTTTCTTATTTCGGCAAGCATGGGAGGAATAAGGAATTTGCTCGGAACGGGACGGGTATGGTCACTTGCAATAATAACTACCTTTTCCTTTTCCTTTGCAAGCTCTGAAAGGGGAGCGGAATCAATGGGATTTGCAAGTGCGTCAAGCACGAGCTGCTGCTCTGAAGCGGTGGGCTTGTAGCTTTCGATTCCCGAATGCAAAACACCGTTTATTTTCTCATCGGGAAGATTTAATGTAAGCTGTTCTTTGCCGTAGGGAAGCTTGAATTCCATAATAATATCACCTTTAAAGTTTTTATAATTATATTATACAATAAGAAAAAAATATTTGCAATGAAAATTTAAAAAGTTACTACTTGACAGAGCTAAACAAATAATCTATAATAACTTTATGTTGTTTTTTGAAAGGAAAAATAAAAATGAAGACGAAAATTTTCGCAGTGGTTGTTGCACTTGCTTTAACGGCAATCACTTTTGCATCGTGCGGTAATCAGATTTCTCCGCAGAAATTCGACCCTGCCGCAGAGGTCTATAACGTGCTGGAGCTTGGCATAAAGGGCGACGGCAAGACCGATAACGCCAAGAATTTGACAAAGGCAATTAACGATAAAGCAACAAAGGGTGCAACACTTGTTTTTCCCGCAGGCATCTATTACATAAACGGCGACGTAAGCTTTTCGGCAAAGGTTGGTATAAAGCTTCTTTCGGGCGCTGTTTTAAAGCTCGGTAACGAGGCTAACGTAAAGCTTATGTCGGGCGCATTTGATGCTCCTCTGGAGAAGATATTTGAAATCGAGGGAGAAGGCAGAATTACCGGCTTTGGTAACGTAATGAACGTTTACCCCGAGTGGTTCGGCGCCGTGATAAACGACGGACAGGACGACTCCGATGCTTTTGAATACGCGCTTCGCTTTGTTGGCAAGGTTTCCCTTCGCGAAGGAAGCTACAATATTGATAACCCTGTTTATTTGAGAGATACCTACACCAGCTCGGGCTTTGATATGCTCGGTATGGGCAAGGACAAATCCAAAATAATCATCGGCAACAATATTATCGCAATCGACGGTCATTCCGACGGAGCCTCGATAAACAGCTCGGCATTCAATGCAAACGGAATTGGCTTTTACGAAAAAAACGATAAGAAAACCTCAACGGCAATCAAGATAAATTCCGGCTGGGTTTCCACCGAAAACTGCCATTTTGAGGGCTTAAAGGGCGGCGTATGGTATGACAGAGGCGGCTTCTGCCAGTTTACCGATAACACCGCAAAAAATACCGACGTTGTTTTTGAAATTTCCGAGCTTTCAATGTTCTCTTACTTTATAAGCAACGAGGCAGAGTCCTGCGGAACTCTTATAAGAGCGGTGGTTTCTCCCTCGGGCGGTGTTTCAAACGGTATTATGATAAAATACTGCAAGAGCTACAACGCTTACAAAGAGGATATTTACATTACCGAAAATCAGGCTGTATTTATAGAAAGCTGTGAGTTTATAGGCGGCTCGGGCGGCGTGGCAGCGGTTTATTTTGCAACGCATATAGACTCTGGTGTTGATAACTGCATAATTTCCTCCAAAAAGGGCAGCGCAAGAGCAGGCGTTATGTACGTTGGTCTTGCCTACGGCTCAATTACGGGAAATACCATTACAAACTGCACAAGCGCAGTTTCCATTCAGAACAGCGGCATGATAACGGTTACCGACAACGTTTTTGAAAACAACGTCGGCTCCGACGTTGTAATACGCTCATCAAGAGAGATTTTCATTGCAAGAAACAACTTTAAAACGGTAAACTCCTCTGCTCCCATCAGGGGCGAAAAGGAAAACCATCAGCTTACCGTTGCGGAAAATATTTTTGCACACGCTTCCTACAATATTGCAGAGGCTCTCGGAAACGGAGATAGCCGCATTATTGAGGATAACGTATTTAACGGTTAAAGGAGGAAATTGAAATGATTAAAAGAATAATTGCAGTAATTTCAGCATTTTTGCTTCTTTTCACAGCGTCCTCCTGCACCCCTTCGGTCAACACCGTTTCGATTGACAGAGAGGCACTTTATTCCGCACCCGCAGAGAGCGTAAATTACCTCCGTCCCGACCTCAAGGTGCTTATAGGCGACGAGGAGGGAATCGTTGACGTTAAGGCATACGGCGCAAAGGGCGACGGTGTTGCCGACGACAGCGCTGCAGTAAATGCGGCAATAGCGGCTGCAAACGGCGGCATTTTGTATTTCTCCGACGGAAGCTACCTTATTAACTCCAATATTGAAATCCCCGCAAACGTTGGCTTTGCAATTGCAACCTCCTCAAATATAATTGCAAATGAGGGCGTTACCGTAAAGATAAAGAGTGCAGACCTTTATATTCCCAAAAGACATAACCTTCAGGGCAACGGCATCTTCGATTTCAGAGAGGGTGTAAACTACGTATTCCCCGAGTGGTTCGGCTCGGGCGGCGCAGGCATTCAGAAGGCGATCTATTCGGCAGACACCGTTTATCTTTCAAGAATAACCTACGGCATTGAAGAAAAAATCGTTATTCCGCAGGAAAGAAATATCAAAATAATCGGCGTTTCAAACTACGGCACCAAGATAGACAGCTACTCCGACGTTATGTTTGAGTACGTTTACGAAACAGGCAAGGCATCAAGCATAGAGTTCTCTTATATAAGAGTAACCGACTCGGCAAACGGCACCTTTATTGAGTTTTCGGGCAACCCCGAAACAAAGGAAGGCTTCGTTGGCTTTGACAATATGGCGTTCTGGGGCTGTGACCACGCAGTTATCTTAAAGGATTGCACGGGTAACTACTTTAAGGAAATCTACACAATGGGCACGGGCTACCTTGCAGAATTCAACGGCGGCGTTAGCGACACCGAATTTTTGCAGGTTCTTTGCTCAAGTAATAAAAAAGGACTTATCGTTGCCGACGGCGCAAACGAAACCACCGAAAGATCGGAAAACTTACGCTTCTATTTTGCGGCATCGGTCTGGGCTTACAATATCGACTACGATATAAAGAACTACGATAACATTCAGTTTATAAACAGCTCGGGCGACCTCGGCGCAGGTGTTACCAACGAGGCAAGCATCAAGCTTGAAAACGTAAACGGATTTACCATGCTTAGAAGCTGGTGCGCTTCAAACAGCGGTATTTCCTATGCAGAGAGCGCAGGCGTTGCAAAGATAAGAGTAGGCGTTTGGCTCGTTAACTGCTCCGACGTAATGATTAAGGGTAACTCCATTCAGAATCACGACGTTGCTATCCGCATCGACGGCGGAAGCGGCGAAAAGCCCATAGTTATCGACGGCAACGTTATTCAGGCAAGCGGCAGCGCAGACTTTATTTTAAACGGCGCCAAAAACGTGCTTATTCAGGGCAACGTTATGTATTCAACCGGTCAGCACGACAGACTTAAATACGGCGACAGAGTAGGCAACTACAACCTTAAAGTCGGAGATCCCTGCAGCGACGTAGTGTTCAAGCACAACGTTTTCCGCAATGTTTTGCGCGATGACGATGCTGTTTCGAAAAAATACAGCGGTATAACAATCGGCGAAAATCACGGACCGTAAAAAGAAAAACCCCGTCATAGTGACGGGGTTTTTCTTTTGCCGTTATAAAGAGAGTGAAAATTGCAAAAAAATGTGTTTTTTACTTGCAAAATAAATTGATTTATGTTATCATCTAATAGCATACGTTTAGAAATAAACTAAACCAATAAAAAATATGGAGGAAAATCATGAGAATGAAAAAAATCATTGCGCTTTGTCTTTGCGCTATTCTCCTCGTTTCGGTTTTTGCCGGCTGCAGCCAGAAGGTTATTACTGCAGAAGAGGTTTATAACGTATTGGACCACGGCGTAAAGGGTGACGGAAAGACCGACGTTTCTACCGTGCTTTACGAACTCATCGAAGAGGTTGCACGCACCGGCGGAACTCTCGTATTTCCCAAGGGCACCTATTATCTCAAATCAGATGTAGTAAACTTTTCCAACAAAATTGCCGTTGTAATGCTCGACGGTGCGGTATTCAAGATCCACGAGGACAGTGCCGTTAAGGTAAACACCGGATCTTTTGATGCTCCCAAGGCACAGATCTTCACCGGCGACGGAGAGGTTTCGGGCTTTGTAAACGTCCCCAATATTTATCCCGAGTGGTTCGGAGCAAAGGTAAACGACGGTAAGGACGATTCCGATGCAATTCAGAAAGCAGTAAGAACCGGCGGTAAGGTAACCTTCCTTGAAGGCGAATACAATATCGACAAGTCTGTTCTTCTCGGAAATATTGCCGGTAACGTAGTTGATTTTTACGGCGCAGGCGCAGATAAAACCAAGATCACCTTCGCAAATGATATAATCGGCTTTGACGGTCACAGCGACGGAATGACTCTTTCCAAATTCAACGCTCACGGCATCACCTTTGCTGAAAAGGATAATAAAAAGACCACCACCGCAATCAAGCTCGGACGTCCTTGGATGAGCGCAAGAGACTGCCACTTCGAGGGCCTTAAGATAGGCACATGGTTTGACTATGCAGGCTTCTGCCAGTTTGAGGACAACACCGCAAACGATTGCGAGGTAGTTTACGAGATTTCGGAATATTCAATGTTCCTTTATTTCAACAGATGTGAAGCAACAAAATGCGGCACCCTCATCAAGGCTGTTGTAGGCCCCTCCGGCGGTGTTTCAAACGGTATTCTTATCCAGAACTGCAAGAGCACCGACGCTTTTGCCGAGGATATTTACATCACCGAAAACCAGGCGGTTTGGATAGCAAACTGTGAGTTTATCGGCGGCACAGGCGGTATTGCTTCTATTTATTTCAAGGCACATATCGACTCAGGCGTTGAAAACTGCGTAATCTCCTCTGCAAAGGGCACCGAGAGAGCCGGTATTTATTACGATACCGTTCATTACAGCTCAATTCAGACAAACACCATTACCGACTGCTCCGAGGCTATTCACGTAAGAGGCGGCGGCGCATTGACTATTGCCGACAATATTCTTTCGGGAAGCTCCAAGAACGATATGGTTATCCGCGGTCAGTACAATACCTATATTGCAAGAAATCAGTTCAGATCAGCCGTTTCCAATCCCATTATCGGTGAAAAGGCAAACAAAAAGATCACCGTTGTTGATAACCTCTTTGCTTCTGCAGAGTTTGATATCAACTCGAAGTTCCAGTCTGTAAACGGCTTTATCGCGAAGGATAACACCTTCGGCTTCAGCTTTAACTAAGGGAGGATAAGTAAAATGTTAAAGAAAATAATTTCAGTTTCACTTGCTTTAATACTTGTCCTCGGCCTTGCTTCCTGCGGCACTACCGAAATGAAGGTAGAAGGCGTGCAGAGCCAGTTCTATTCAGAGCCTGAGGTTATAAGCAACCATCTTTCCTTCCCCAACGTAAAGGTTATCGTGGGTAACGAGGAAAATCTTATCGACGTTAAAGCTCACGGTGCAGTAGCCGACGGAAAAACCGACGATACTGCTGCTGTAAACGCTGCAATCGAGGCAGCTTCGGCTGTAAACGGCATCGTTTACTTCTCAAACGGCAAATACCTTGTAGGCGACGTAACCTTCCCTGCAAACGTTGCATTTGCAGTTGCAAACTCTTCAACCGTTTCAGTTAAGAAGGATGCAAAGGTTGTTGTAAACAGCTCCGATATTTATATTCCCAAAAAGGCAGTTCTTAGCGGTGAAGGCGGTTTTGACTTTACCGGCGGTGTAAACTATGCTTATCCCGAGTGGTTCGGCACGGGCGGCAAGGGCATTCAGTGCGCAATCAATGCTGCCGATAAGGTTTACCTTATGAGAACCACCTACGTTATTTCCAATACCATCGTAATCCCCCAGAGCAGAAATATTGAAATTATAGGCTCCTGCAACACCTCTACCGTAATCACCATGGAGGTTTACGAGAAGAACGGTTATGCATTTGAATACGTATACGAAAGTGGAGCGGCTTCAAACCTCTCGTTCTCTTATATGAGAGTTCTTGACAATGCAGGCATTAACTTCGTTAAGTTCTACGGCAACCCCGCAAACAACGAGGGTAAGCTCGAGCTTAAGGTTATGCTTATCGACGGTGGCGTTACCGCTGCTGTAGTAAAGAACTCCACCGGCACTCTCTTTGAGGAAATCAGAAGCGGTGGAATTAAGCTTCTTGCAAAATTCGAGGGCGGCGTTAACGATGCAACCTTCAACAAGGTTCTTTGCGCAGGAAACACCCAGGGTATGCTTGAGGCAGACGGCGCTATCGACGGCGTTGGCGTTTCAAAGGATATCTATTTCCATCACTCCAGCTCCGTAAGCGCAAAGGGCATTGACTTTGATATTGCAAACTACGAGAATATCACCTTCTACCACAGCTCCGGCGACCTTGGTGCAGGCGCACAGAATGAGGCATCTCTCAAGATGACCAACGTTAAGGGCTTTGAGCTTATCCGTGGCTGGTGGGCATCTAATGCAGGTCTTTCCTACAACGCAGCAGCAGGTATTGCAAAGATGAGAGTTGGTATCTACCTCATCAACTGCTCCGACGGCAGAGTTATGGGTAACTCCATCGTTAACCAGTGGAACGGCGTAAAGATCGTAGGCGGCAGCGATATCCTCTTTGAGGGTAACACCTTCCAGGCTTGCGGCCACTCCGAGATCACCATCGACGGCGCAAAGAACGTTACTGTTCAGGGCAACTCCTTTATGGCAGTAGGACAGTTTAACAGTATGTCTGGCGACGTTAAGGACGCAGACGGAAACTACGTTCTTGAGGCACTTGCTCCCAACGAGAACGTTGTATTCAGATATAACGTATTGAATGGCTTTAAACGTGACGACGACGCTGCAAAGGGCGGCGTTGCCGGTATCACCGTAGTTGACAACCACTAATTTCATAATAATAATCCCCACTCGATCCGAGTGGGGATTATTTGTTTTAAAATAAATTAAAATCTGAATTTGTTTCTTACCTTTTTGGCTCTTGCACGCTTTTTGCGTTTGTTATAAAATACCGCGTAGCCTATATAAAGCGCAACCGCAAGAAAAATAAGGGCGGAAAAAATCTTAACGTAGACAGATGAGAAAAAGTCGCTTATCTGTGCAAAGAGATAATCAAGCTCGTCAATCGCAACCGACGATGCGGCGGCAAATTCCACGGTGCCGTAGCTTTTTCCGTCGTAAATTATCTCAAGCGCACAAATAGTCTCTCCTTTGGCTATCGGAGCGTTGACGTATTCGGGAACCGTTCCACGGTATTCAAGCTTATCTCTGCTGTATTCGCCGAAGATAAAGCCTGAAACCTCCGAGGTGGAAACGAGATTTACCTTGTCGGCAGTGCTTCCGAGTTTAACGCTTACGGTTTTTGCAATCTGCCCCTCTCCTAAAAGCTTGACGTAGCGGTAGTTGGAAAAGCAGTAGCTCCAGAGTCTGTTCGTATCGTTATAAAGCTCTGCGCCGCGCTCTGAAAACATCGTAATGCATAAAAGACGCTGTTTGCCAAGACCGTTTATCGTGGCTTCCTTTACGGAGCATATTGAATCGCCAAGGTAGTTGCCGCTTGTCTTTATGCCGGTAACCGATTCGGAATAAAAATCGTCGCTTCCAAGCCTGAAACGGTTTGTGGAATAAAGATTTCTCGCGGCCTGCTTGTTTGTTTTTGGGATTTTATAGAATACGGTATTGGAAATTTCCTCAAAGCTGATTGCGGTGCGGTTTCCCTCTGTGGCACTTAAGTTTGTAAATCTTTCAATGGTAAGGGCGTAGGAAACTATTTTTGCCGCGTCGCTTGCGGTGGTGTGCTGAACCTCTGATGAAAGATAGTTTTCGGGATTCTCCTTATCACCGCCGGTAACTCCGTGCGGGTTTGTAAAAAGGGTGTCGGTTGCGCCAAGCTCCTTTGCTCGAGCGTTCATCTTCGCAACAAACTCCTCCTCACTCCCCGAAACGTGCTTTGCGAGGACGTAAGAGGCATTGTTGGAGGTCGCAAGCATTATACAATATATAAGGTCGATTGCGCGAAGCTTTTCGCCAACCTTGAGATTGTCGTTTTCGGTGTAGAAGGGAAGCGCGTCCACGGTGACGGTGGCTTCAAGGTCGGGAATTTCCTCAAGTGCAATGATAACCGTCATTATTTTTGCAAGAAAAGCAATGGAAACTCTCTCGTTTGCGTTTTTTTCAAAAAGAACCGTGCCGCTGTCAAGGTGTATGACAAGCGCCGACGCTGCCGTAACAGACGGCAAAGCACCGTTATCTTCATCGGCAAAGCAACCAAAAGAAAAGGCTCCAGCCAAAATTGAAACAGCCAATATTAAGGAAATAACTCTTTTTAAGATCTTCATAGGTTACACCTTACAATTTTTTTTAACTATTTATATATTATAACATATTATATTGTCGATGTAAACGAGTTTTTGCGTTTTGCGAAAAAATTAGAAAATACTGTTTTCGGGCAATGAAAAGCGCTGATTAAAAAATAAAATAAAAAAACGTAAAAAACTTTAAAAAAGGTATTGACAAAGAGAGAAAAAGGGGGTATAATATTGGCTGTTGCGCCGCAAGAGATAAGCCGAGCGGAGAGCGCCGAAAAAACTTTGAAAAAAATCGAAAAAAGTTTAAAAAAGTGCTTGACAAAAGGGTATCGAGTGTGGTACAATATAGCTCCCGACGCGAAAAGCGGAGGGGCACGGACCTTGAGAATTGAACAATG